>JAKLQR010000229.1 GCA_022013235.1 Thermodesulfovibrionales bacterium
CGGAACCATCATTATTCCCTTCACCGCTGACTCCAAATATCATTACTGGAACGGTGGCCAGCCGTTATCAGAAACCCTGAAAGAGCTGAATACCACGAAGGACATTTGGGGTAATCATACCGAAAAACCATATCCAGGAAATGTGACCTGAGCTATTCCGATCCTTGAGGTGTTCATGATTCCCTGGCAGCTTCTCGACAGCACACAGGTGCCCGGAGAAAACAAAGATCTTTGCCTATACCAGCGCGGTGGAGAGTTCTCGATCCGGGTGGACGGTTCCGAGCTCATGAATAGTCGTGTCCATGGATCGGAGGCTGCTATGGCGGAGCTCGCCTGCGCAAGAATCGCCTCCCTCCCCTGCCCCCAGGTCCTGATCGGAGGGTTGGGCATGGGGTACACCCTGGCCGCGGCACTGAACCGGCTCGGCGCCGAAAGCCAGGTAGTGGTGGCCGAACTCGTGCCGGCGGTGGTGGCGTGGAACCGGGGGCCTCTTGCAGCCTTGGCAGGCCGTCCCCTTGATGACGACCGGGTCACGGTTCGAGAAGTCGATGTCGCGCAAATTCTCCAGGCGGAGCATCGGGCATACGATGCCATCCTGCTGGACGTGGATAATGGCCCCAGGGGCCTGACCCGGAAGAGCAACGACTGGCTCTACACCCGGACCGGACTGGATGCAGCCTTTACGGCCCTGCGGCCCGCGGGCGTTTTCGCCCTATGGTCGGCAAGCCCCGATCGGGCTTTCGCCCAACTGCTGCGCAAAGCGGGGTTCGCGGTTGACGAAAAACGTGTCCGGGCGCGAGGTCCCCGCGGGGGAGGATACCACACGATTTGGATCGCCGGGCGCGGTGTACAGCCTCTGCTGCCGTCCCACCAGTCATCAGTATGGCCTCGAAGTGCCTCGGACTAGATCAGGCATCAGGGAAATAAATTCGGTGGACTTTCCTGAGTTTTTGGTGATAACTGATTGTAACGTGCAGTTTTGAGAAGGAGATTTTTCCGGTGAGCGGGGGTGCGACTAACTTCCTGAAGTCAAGCATTTGATAAAGTTGACGGTACGGCCTCCTTTCGATTGGTAATGAATGACGTGCCAAGCGTCAGCATGGATAGAAAGGGTATTTCCGATGCTTTAAAAAGCCATCCGGGCCAGGCGGCATAACACTTCCGCAAGATCTTATCTATAACGAAACTTTCTCTTGACATACTAACCCCATTTCTCTACGCTCTATGCTCAGAAGGAACCAGTCTGATCCAAAACTGACAAAAGCAGATTCATTCTGCATTTTTTGGGAGGACCATGAAAAAGCAATTTCCCTTAAGCTTATGTGTATCCTTTCTTTTCCTTTTAAACGCCTGTGCAACCATCCAGAAGCCCGAAACCAGACTGGTTGATGCAACGCCTCAGGTCAGTAAAACTCAGATTCAACAGGCCCCAGGAATAAGAAAAGGCTTGAAGAGGAAGGTCGCCGTTGGCCGGTTCACCAATGAGACTAAATACGGACAGAGCTTCTTTCTCGATGATCAGAAGGACCGGATCGGAAAACAGGCCGTCGATATTCTGTCCAATAATTTATTACAGACCGAAAAATTTATCATTTTGGAACGGGCTGATTTAGATAAGATTCAGAAGGAACTGGCCATTGGGAGCGCCGCCCCCCTCAGGAACATGGCTGATTACATCATCGTTGGATCGGTCACAGAGTTCGGCAGAAAAGATACGGGTGAGGTCGGCATCTTTAGCAGAACAAAGAGGCAGACGGCCTTTGCCAAAGTTCATGTGCGCATGATTGACGTCGCCACTGGTCAGATTATTTATTCGGAAGACGGTGAAGGAACGGCATTCGCCGAGGCAGGAACGGTTTTCGGCGTCGGTGGTCGAGCCGGTTATGATTCCACGTTGAATGACAAGGCTTTGGAAGCGGCCATTACGAATCTGGCATCTAATATCATTGAGAAGCTCCTCGATAAGCCTTGGAGAGGATACATCCTTGGGCAGGAGGACAATCAACTTATCGTTTCCGGAGGCAAGTCGCAGAATATCAAAGAGGGGGACATTTTTCAGGTTTATCTGGAAGGGAGGAAGGTCAAAAATCCCCAGACGAACATGGAGGTTTCTTTGCCAGCAAAGAAACTTGCAAAAGTTAAGGTCGCGACCACCTTGGGAGATACACCTGAAAATGAGGTTTCACTGGTTTTGGTGATTGAAGGAGACAGCAATCTTGCTGAGTATAAAGCAAAAAATGATTACAGCAGGTTATTCATAGGGGAATCGAAGGAGGGCCGCTGATCATGGTCAAAAAGCTGTTCCTTTCAGGCTTGTTTTTTCTTTTGATAGTTAGTTGCGGATATTATGAAGGTGTCGTCCAGCCGACCCCCAAAAGCTACCTCGCTTTTTCAGGGAATACCCGTGGCTCGGTAGCGGTCATTGATGATGTGATAACACTGAATCTCGACAAGGAACTCCAGGAAACGGATGGAAGAGAAAAGACGGTTCTTTTTCAGATCGCCCCAGGAAAACATAAAGTGATTGTGACCAGGACGGGACGGGAAGTCGTTAATCGTGTCATCATCGTCGCCGATGGCGCGACGAAGGAAATTCAGGTGCCATGAATCATCTAAAATTTGGATGCATCGTTATTATTGTCATTTTTCTGTCAGGTTGTGCGCCTCAGCGTATGTACTACTGGGGAGACTATTCAAATACCCTGTATCAATCAAAAAAGAATCCATCCGACCAGTCTAACCTTGTCCATCTGCAAGCCATTGAAATGATTATTGAAGAATCGAGGACAAATAATTTGCGGATTCCCCCTGGGGTCTATGCAGAGTTGGGTTACATCTACTTCCGTCAAAACAAAAAAGATCTGGCGATTCAAAATTTTAAAATGGAGAAGGAGTTATATCCGGAATCCGCCTTTTTAATGGATCGGCTGGAAAACGCTGCCAATCTTGCCGACAAACCAAAACCTTCCGAAAGCAAAACCCAGGAGGCGTTGCCAGGTAAACCGAATAACTAGGGGAAATAATGAACCAGACCCGCATTGTAAAAAAGAAACCCTATTTGCTCCTGATTATAATTACCTTTATAGGGTTTTCCTTAAGTGCTTGTGCTCCAAAAATGGTTACGAAAGGGGATACATTTCCCCTTCTATATGAGGAGAGGCCTGCTTCCATATTGATTCTTCCGCCGATTAATGAATCGACAGCGGCGGAGGCCAAGGATTATTATGCCACAACCATTCAAGAACCCCTTTCTTTCAGTGGGTATTATGTTTTTCCCTACGAGATCACGACTGAGATTCTCAAGATGGAAGGTATCTATGACGCAGAATTAATGAAGGATCTACCACTGCAAAAATTCAGTGAATATTTCGGTACGGATGCGGTTCTTTTTACGACTATTAAAAAATGGGACCTTGCTTACATGGTGCTTGTGTCCAACCTAACCGTATCGATTGATTGTGAATTGAAATCGACAAAGTCAAATGCCACTCTCTGGCGGTATAACGGGACCGTGGTGGTTGATCTTTCTGGGGGCAATACCGGAGGAGGTATTGCCGGTCTTATCGCCAAAGCCATCGTTGCGGCTATTAGTTCTGCCATGGCAGACTATGTCCCCCATGCCCGCACTGCAAATTATCGAGCTCTCAGTACCATGCCTTATGGGAAATATCACCCCCTCTATAGGAAAGATCGCGATCAACAGTTCATAGAACAGACCCGCCCTAAACAGTAGATTTCTGATAGTCTTTCATACTTGGTTCAGGGGTGAGCAGATGGTGCGGCATTAAGGATTGTGTGACGCTATCAGAGACTTCATTACAACTGGTTATCCTCACATCAATTAAGAATCAAAAACTGTTTGTTAGTAGGTGAAGTGCGCAAACCCCATTTATAAAAAAGGGGTCTTCTCCCGACCGAGTGGGTAAAATCAGCATCTAATATGCTGCAAGTTCTTTTCTATCAAGGGATAGCGCGACCTATGGATCGCTGTAAAAGTGTGATATGAATTCTGCATGCAAAAAATCAAACAACTGTACGAC
>JAKLQR010000230.1 GCA_022013235.1 Thermodesulfovibrionales bacterium
AGCGAAACAAGTTTTTCGATATGTGGATTCATAAAAACCCGGCACAGGACGATCAGATCATATGCAATAGCCTTCTGATAATCCAATTCCGTTTCCAGAATGACCTCGCTCGCTATATCTATTAACTCCATGTATTTTTTCATGTTATTTGCCCGGTAGTGATTCGTGAGGGCCCCCGCCGGATCTGCAACATACAGAACCCTGAATTTCCGTGAAGTCGGGAATTTCTGAATAGTAGCAAGAACCTCATTCCGCTGGGCTCTAATGACCTGTGTTCTCTTGAAAGTTCTCTGAAATGTTTTTCCCACCTTGTCAAAAAATACCTTCCAGCCTGCATCACGAATAACTCTCCGGCTCTTTGCAATATACCCTATCCAGAGCCCATGCAAACCCCTCAGTTTGATCCCGGCAAGTTTCCGGTAGTTTTTCTGTTTTCCTGTTGCATTGTAAATTGCTAAACCCTGGGAAAGCCGATAGAAGGGAATATGGAAAAACCAACGAAACAACATACCCCGATGCTTTGCGAAAAGCACATCGTCTACACTTTGCCTCACCGTCCATCGCAGGAATTGACCGAAAGACATGGCCTGCGCGCTGTCTTTCTGAACAATCGCTTTCGTCTCCCTGAAACGCCGCCGGTACGAATAGATCAACGAACTCGAGTGAGAATGATGGGCTGCGGCTGTCGGTACATAGACGACCTGGTATCCTTCCCTCATAACCTGCTTTGCCCAGATAATATCTTCTGCGCCGGACACCTCCTCATCGAAAGGCATCTTTTCCCACACTTCCCGTTTCAGGGAAGCATTTCCGTTAGAAAAACGCTCAGGCATATCAATCCATGCATCGGGAAACCAGATATCGAGGTCTCTCCCTTCAGAAGGACAGGCCTCGGGCAACGGAACATTTCTTCCGAAGGTGGCCGCGACAAAGGGTTCTTTATAGGGCGATAGCAAGTTCTTCAGAAAAAGTGTGTCAGTAGGTATCGTATGTCCGCTGAGATTTACAAAAATCTCTCCGGCAGCATTTCTGTATCCAACGTTCAAGGCCTTTCCAAAGGTGAATTCTTCCGGTTTCATGAAAACAATCTTGCAGTCATGCTCTGTTGCAATCTTGACGGTATCATCGATAGATCCGGAATCCACAACCACTATTTCGACCCTGTTTGGATAATCTTGTTCCCGGATACGGGTGATTACGCGCGCCAACATCTTTCCCTCGTTCTTCACCCTGAGAATCACAGAGACGGCAGGATATTCGAATTCATGCAGCACGTCTCTTTCTCTCTGCTCGCTGTCTGTCGTTACGGGCGGCGCAGAGGCGTCGGGGTGTTCTTCCCTTAGCGCCTCGTTTTCGACCTTGAGATATTCAATCGTCTCCCTGAACTTAGCTATTTCTTCTTCGAGAGATTTTATTTTCTGCAGAATGATCAAATCACCCAACCATTTCCCTTCATATACCAGCCTGTAAAGGACTTCGGGGGTGATCTTGTCCTTATGGATCAACAGAATTTTCTGACGGTAAGGCGATAGCTTTTCGTCTCCAATCGTTACCTGATGCTGGGCGCTCCAGAACGTATATTTTGCCGTTATTTCAGAAAAATGGAAAAATGGATGCTTGCTTCCTATCCTGATAAGGAGGTCCCAGTCTTCGCATAAATCGAATTGCTCATCAAACCCTCCCGATTCAGACAGCACCTCTCTATGAAATAACAATGTCATAAAAGAAATGTAGTTCTGAAGCAAGAGCGTCTCGAAGGAAAAATCTATTGACTCTCTAGGAATTTTTGAAGTTTCAATAATGTCTTCTGAGGTATCAATATTCGACAGATACACAACCTCAGCATCGGTATAGGCAACCTTGAAATCGTTCGGATGGAAAGCTTGCATAAGGACCGTGAGATGTTCGGGATACAGTTCGTCGTCATCATCAAGGAAACCGATGTACTCACCCTTTGCATTTTCTATCCCCACGTTCCCGGCATGAGCCCTTCCGGTATTCTGTTCAAGCCGGAAGTAATTAAGAGCAATATCTCCGAGGATTGCTTGTATTCCGTTGGTGTCCAGGCTGCACCCGCCGTCGTTTACCAGGACGACTTCAAGCGGACGGTAAAACTGTCCGGAAATACTCCGCAGCGCGCGGTTGAGCAGCTTCGGCCTGTCTTTTGTCCTGACGATAAAGGATACTAAAGGATTTTCATGCCGCATTTGTTTGCCTTCCCGGATTCATAATACCATGTAATTGTACTGCATTCCAGCATCCAGTTTCGAAGCAGTTCGTCCGACGGTGAAAAAGGTTCAGCGGATATCCTGTATCCCCTTCTCCCTTTCGAAGGATAACGGGAGAAACATTGGAATTTTCCGTCAGTTGACTCCGGCTATTATATATTCATAAATGCAGTCCCGGCGGTGTTCCGAGAGCAGTTCACAACAAGCAAAAGTTCTCCTTCGGAATTTTCTCCCTGGGACGCAGGTTAGCAGACTTGTTTTTTCAGAAGTACCAGGAACAACGCGGTTACTGTGGGGAAAAGGCCCACTCCGCCCCTTCACGCCTTCCGCGCTACGATAGGAACCGCCCAGGGAGTTGCTATAACGTGTAAAAGTGAAACTTTTACACGTTATGCTATCATTATAATAAACTAAGCTATGAAAGGAGATCTAGTGAAGGAGATACACAATCGGTTTAGCCGGTTTACACATGGAGGGCAATAAAGTTGAATTGGTAGGCAGTATTCTTTATTTTGTGAATCTGAAAGCAAATTACCAATCCAATTTTTCATGAGAAATTATGAATAAGGCAAGAGATTCAATAACAAGTAATATCAATCGGTTAATGTCTCGATTTCGAGGTGATCTTTTTAAGCAGGCCAAAAGTAAAAGCACCGTTGGTTTGATACTTGCTACCAGATTTGATAAGGGCTATAGTCACAGCTTTGGCCCTTTAGGGCTTGGGTATCTGGCAGCTAGCGTTCGCAAGGAGCTAAAAAACGTAAATATTGTAATGAAAGAAAGCTTGGATGAAATAATTGCAGCAAAGCCTGGGCTCATCGGTATAAGCGCCCAAAGTGAAAATTACTCAATTGCTGTTAATTATGCAAAAACAATAAAAAGTGCTTTGAATATTCCGGTAGTTATTGGTGGCATTCACATTTCAATGTTGCCAGAATCACTTGATGATAACTTTGATGTAGCAGTAATTGGCGAAGGCGAAAGTACTTTTGTCGAGCTTATCCAATCTTATATAGATAATAATGGTCTTAATATTGACTCTTTAATGAATATCCCCGGTTTATTGTTTAAAATGGATGGTGTCTTACACATGACGCCTTCCAAGGAAGTAGTTAAAAACCTTGATTTATTGCCAAGACCCATCTATGAAGAACTCCCATTCTATAGAAAGTCAACTGTAGCTTGTATTGTTACTTCTCGCGGCTGCCCTTATCACTGCACTTTTTGTATTTCAGAAAAATTCTCCAAACGCTACCGCCACTTATCTGCCGAAGTAGTTTCGAATGATATTGAAGAGTTGGTAACAAGAAATGGGATAAAACACATCGTTTTTTATGATGATCTGCTCATTGCAGATAAGAAAAGACTTTTATCACTCATTGTAAATTTACGGGAAAAGAACATTCTTGGCAAGGTTAGTTTCTCATGTGCAGTACGTGCAAATTTAGTTAATAATGAAATATGTCATTTACTCAAAGAGCTGAATGTTATTGACCTCGGAATGGGGATTGAGTCATTCAGTGATAAAATATTGCGCTATTACAACAAAACAGGAGTTACTGGTGAAATAAACCAGCGTGCACTTGATCTATTACACAATGCAGGTATAACGGTAAATCCCAGCTTTATTTTTGCTGCGCCAATAGAAACAAAAGAAGATATGCTCATCACTCTCAGGAAAATATATAGTAATTTTAGAGATGGAAAACTTGGGTCTCCAACTTGGGCAACATTAATACCATATCCAGGCACAAAAATTTGGGATTATGCCGTTGAAAGAGGAACGGTCAGCAATGATATGGATTGGAACAATTACGGGGCGACTCAATCTACCATGTATTTATGTGAAGAGGTGTCATTGTCCGAGTTTAATCAATTAATGGACGAGTGGGTAACTAAATTCACCTTGTTACTAAAAAATTACCCTGACAAAGGTGGACATTTTGTAGTAAGAAACGAAGCAGAGTTATACGAAAAAATTAAATATTTATTCCCAATTCTCAATAAAAGGGGAACTAAGGAGCTTGGCGACGACCTAATCTTGCAAGAGGGGAAGCGGAACAATTTATCTTAGGCTGAAGGCATCTTCAGATAGTTTCTATTCATCTATGACAACAACGTCACAATGCCACGTCCACAGTAGTGATCATCAAGAACAAGGCCCGATATTGTCGCACGCTCCGACATCGACATATTATCGACAAACTCCCCAAACAATAGTTCGGGCAGACGCAGCGGCAACGTGAGGTCTGGACAGATATTACGCTGAACCGCAAAGAAGTCATCCAAGAAAGACGAGAGGCCGCGACGAATCTTGTTGCGTATCTCCGAAGCCCCCTGTTCGTTGAGAAAAAGCTCCTGGTACACTGCTTTCAGTTGACCGTCACCGCACAGGTCGTAGTAAATCACTTGAGGATCGTTGGAGCTCATGAACATCTCCAGTTCAAAGCTTCTTCTCCACAGGGGAGACACGTTGGAATCGTCACCATTTATCTGACTTCCGTAGTAACCGTGTGTGAAAGCGCCGTGCTTCTCATAAATTTTTCGTGACTTTGCGGAAGTCAGCATATAGTAGCCGTGAATCGGTTTTTTCAGGAACCCTGATAGCATTCCCTGAATGGTCCCGGAGTAGCCCACATCGACAACCGCTGCTGACGAGGAATCATTCAGACCAAGACTATTCAAATACGCCGTCAAACCAGGGCGTTCTGCGCGGCTTCGGGCAAATATTTTCTCCGCAAGTTCTTCAAGCACCGGATGAAGGTGACTGATATCGCCGCTTATTTCCACAGATTTTCCGGTCTTCCAGAGGCCTTTCCGGCACAGGTCCTTAACGTCATTATCATCCAAAATCACCCCATAACGGTACCTGATGAATGCCTTCAGTTCGTTTGGAAAATAAGCGGAAGCTCTCGCAATTCTGCAAATGTCGTCGAAAGACTCGATCATCGCTACGGTTACGGCACGCCGGGATAGTACAAGATACTCGGAGGGGATTGTATCCTCTACGTGCCTCGCGACCCGGTCGTAAACCTCTTTCAGCAACTGACCCTCCCGGGCAAGGAAATACAGTTTTTCAATCCCATCTGTTTTTGCCTGGTCCCTCAACCATAAACAGAAACTCAGGACGACGGGACCAACCACGGCATAACCAATATTCTCCGGTCCGCCAGGAATGAAAACGTCGGGATCGAATTTCTTATAAAATACCGATTGAAAAAGTCTTGTTGCCACTAACCCCAGCACCAGTTGTTCGTCCAGGCTGCCTTCCGTTCGAGCCCATTCAAGTAGCGGCGCAAAACGATGCAAACTCCGGGCAATTTCGACCGGTCGCAAGACGTGGAATACCTGAATCCCGAGATCAATAGGAATCTGCACATCAGAATGTTCGTTGTCACCTACCATCAGGAGTTCGCCCGGAGCAATCTTCTCCTGTTCCAATAAGAGTCGGTACAATTCCCCTGTATCCTTCCGGACCCCGATGTCCGATGAGAGATATAGTGCCTGGTAGCCCGTGATTCCATTCTCCGCAAGCATCCGTACAACAACGGAACGCGGGAGAAACATGTCGCTCACGAGAACGACGCGTTTGCCGCTGCGCATCGCGTAGTTGAACAGTTCTACGCACTCAGGTCGGGGGGCGACCAGATGCAGTTCTATGTGCTCTTCCAGGGCGCGGAGATGCTCCACCTCGCTGGCCTGTTTTCCGGTCAATGAAGCGAACTCAGAGTAAATGTCTTCAAGACCTACGTCTCGTCCCAACCGCGAACGCGCCAGTTCTTCGGCGTGCGCCCGCAGTCCAGCAAAGCCTACACCGCCACTTTCCTTGAGGCGGTGCTCGATGATCGTTTTTGTGGTTTCAGGGTGCAGCACCGGCCGAATAAAAAGCGTATCGAAAATATCGAAAGCGACCACTTTAATATCATTTGCCTCCCGCATCATCTTTTCAACATACTCACGCGTTCGGTCCATGTAGCGGTCGAACCGCCACTTTGACCAACTGGGGCAAAAAGGATCGCGCAGAATTAACGTCGTGTATCCGGCTTGCCTGGCGACAAGAGGCAACAACCGCTCAACGCAGTGGGACAAAGTACCGTCTGTCTGGCCCGCTTCCGGCGAAAAATCATCCAGCACAATACCGGCTGAGAAAAGATTCTGAATAGCCTCGCTCCTGGCCCAAAACATCGATCCCGCCGGGTAGTCAAAATACCCTTCCGGCATCTCTTTGATACCCATCTGCCGGCACATTCGGGAACCTGATGCTCTGTTAGAGAGCCAGGTATTACCCCAATACGGAAGATGCTTGTAATTTTGAGAGTAAATAATTCCTGTATCCGGGTTTTTTACCAGGAGCGAAAAAATCCGCCGCACCTGGCTTTCGCTACCCAGGAGCTGACGAAAAAGATATTCCCGCCAGCCAACCATCCTTCCTTGTGTATAGATAGATTTCTTGGTGTGTATATGACAGAAATAGTCGTATTGTGCCAATTGAGCGCCAAAATGACACACCATCGGCGCAATATCCCGGCCGCGATTCTCGACGATATCCACGATGACTCGACCAACCCGTGGCAGTTTCGAAAATACCTGATAACAGGTATCCTGTGCCTCGTCGGTCTGGACTGAAACAAATAGGTCGAATATAAAAGGCATGTTCTTGAGGTAAGATGCTAATTCTCTTGTCAAATCAGGATAGTAAACATGCGCATGGATGGCAATCCGGCCAGGGCTGGCTCCAGACAGGGGCTGGACATCCACGATGTCCAGCAGTTCGGGTGAACCAAGAGAAGAACCCAAGGATTTGGAGTGGCAGGTGGCATCTTTAACCTTCCGTACCGTCGCTCTCAGACCCGATTTTCGGTAATACCAATACGTTTTTACGATTGCATCCCGAAGCGACGCGAGGCCACTCACGCATCTGTCTATGTTAAATACAGAGCAGATGACTCGGCGAGTCCACCGGAGCGGTGCTGTGAGTTTCCATGATTTCGACGAAAGGATGTCATCCACCAATTCGTGATAGTGACCGGCTTTTGCCTCAGACTCAGCAAGTTTACTCCCGAGTGTGGCCTCTCTGGCTTGCAACTCAGCAAGTTTACTCCCGAATATGGCCTTTTCGGCTTGCAACTCAGCAAGTTTACTCCCGGGCATAGCCCTTTCGGCTTGCAACTCAGCAAGTTTACTCTCGAGCATAGCCCTTTCGGCTTGTAACCCGATAATCTGACCGTCACGGAACTCGAACCAATAGAGAGTCTCTACCCACTCTCGTGGGGAGTAGCGCTGATTCCACTTCGAAAACAATAGGGCTCGGTTAGCCAGATGTGTTTCGAATTGCGCTTTTTTCGATAATGCCGATTCTCCCAAGTCGTAGCGATATATTGCGCTTACTCCCGGCACATGTAAGAAACGCGTTCTCTCGGCAACTTGAAGCCAGAAATCCCAGTCCTCAAGGCACTCCAGCGATTCGTCAAAACGGCATCCGGCCTGAACAAGAGTTTGGCTGAAGAGGACCGCATGAATAGGCAAGAAATTGGCCCCGCGCAAGCGGGTCAGGTCAAACGGTTCGTCGTAAATTTTCATAGTGGCGTTCTCTGCGTCAACAACACGCACACCGGAATACGCGACAAGTATTCCCTCGGCATTTTTTACAGCTTCTGTCAGTTTCGCAACGTGGTTTGGGATAAAAAGATCGTCGTCATCCAAAAAGCCTATATATTCACCCTGCGCGTGCTCTATGCCCACATTACCGGCATGGGCTCTGCCTGTGTTCTTTTCGAGTCTTATGTAATTCAAAGATATATCTCCAAGAACGCTTCTTATTTCTTCAATATTGAGGTCACACCCGCCGTCATTTACAAGTACGACCTCGATTGGCCGGTAAGTCTGCTCCGCGATGCTCTGGATCGCATTTGACAAAAGCTGAGGTCTGTCCTTTGTTCTTGTGACGATGGATACTAACGGCCGCTCACTGCTCATTCATTTATCCCTTTTAGCTCTCTGCCCGCCGCTTCATGGAGTAGTCTCCACTGCATACACGAGCATAAAAAAATCATACACTTTTTCAGTATCACGGTACAGCATAAAACTAAAAACAAATTCCCACGGACATCATTCTTTCCGAATCAGGGAAATTTTCATTGTTTCTTCGATGCATATCCTTTCCAGTATGCTCCATATGCACACAATCGGACAATCGGCAGCAAGAAAAGATATTTCCCATATCCCTCTTTCACAAAAAACCTGATATGACGCATTAGGACATCCATGATTACCATGACCTTATCCATCAACGTTGGACAGGCATCATGAATCACATCAAATCCGTGTTTTTCTTTGATTGTTCTGAAAGATTGTCCATACCGGTAAGCCTTTCTGATGATTGCCTTTATTGAAAAGGGATGGCTGTGAGAGACTGCTGCCCCG
>JAKLQR010000231.1 GCA_022013235.1 Thermodesulfovibrionales bacterium
AATGAACCGTATCCCTGCAACCAGACCTGCGTATCCCGGAGTATTCAGAGTTCCTGCCTCATATTTGTCGGGTGGGAAATCAGGATGTATTGTCATTTCCGACTGACTGCCGGTGCCGCCGCGCATGAAGGAGTCCAGATCATCTGCATTCTTTATAATCAGGGCGCCGGTGCCCTGAGGGCCGAAGAGATGCTTGTGTCCGGTAACCGCGAGAAAATCGAATGGTGTTGCTTTCAGGTCTATTCTCAGTGCTCCGGCTCCCTGTGCGCCGTCAACAAGCATTTTTACTCCGGCTTCTTGTGCAGCCTGATATATGCCCTGCAAATCCATCGTTGTACCGGTGACATTAGAGGCAGAAGTGACGACAATGAGACTTGTGTCTTCAGTAATGGCTTCCTTTATCTGTCCCGGATGGACCACACCATTTCCATCCGCCCTTAAGATGTGTAAACGGATGATGCCCTTGTTGTGCAGATGATTCAGGGGTCTCAGTACAGAATTATGTTCCATCGAGGTGGTTATGACTTCGCCGCCGTTCTTCAGCCCCCCATAGAGGGCGAGATTCAATGCTTCGGTTGCATTTTTTGTCAGGACGATATTTTCCGTTTCAGGGAAGTTGAATAATTCACCAAGGATTTCACGGCATGAATAAATGATCTCGGCAGCCTTCACCGAAAGTGTGTGTCCGGATCTTCCGGGATTCGCGTTTGCGTGTTCGAGACAGTCGCATATGGCGTGCGAAACAGTCCCAGGCTTCCTCCCTGATGTTGCAGCGTTGTCAAAGTAGATAACTTTTGTAGCCATAACCAAGCTTGGCATGGACCCTATAGGGTTATTACTTTAGAAGACTTCAGCATGGTTTCCGATATATCGTACATATTGGATATTTTTCCGACGCCGATTTGTTCTTTGAGGTTAAAATAACTGAGACAGGTACCGCAAACCAGCATTTCTATCCCTTTCTCTTCTAATTCTTTCAGATAGGGAAGGGTTGCCGCCTCTTTCACCGTCAGCTTTACCCCGCTGTTCATGAAACAGATGGTTTTCGGTTGCACAGAGAGGTCTTTTATGGTCGTGATAAAAGCCTTCATAAGGTTTGTTCCCAGTTCATCGCTCCCATGTCCGATGCGGTCTTTATTAATGAAAAGAGCAGACCCGGCTCCCGAGGGAACTGCACATGGATGGTCTTCAGGTTTAATCCCTGACGAGACACTGCCTGCTGTTTCCTTTGTATGAACAAAAAAATCATTTCCTCTGGTCTCGACTTTCTCAACAGTAACGCCGGAATTCTCAAGAAATCTTATAACATTATCCCTTGATGCCTCATTGTCGATAATAACAACCAAAGAAGACCCTTTTGCCTGCTCAAGGGCTTCCTTTGTTTTTAAAACAGGCTGAGGACATGGCAATCCTCTTGCATCAATCTGATAAGCCATACCTTGCCTCCTCTTCTATACAAATGTAAATTTGTTTTTCCTCTCTTTATCATCGTCTCTTTCCCAGCGGTAGATATGTTCTACTTGTACATCATGCTCCCTGAGAATTTTATCAGCCATATCTCTCTCGTCCCACGGTACCTTACAGCAGAACCCGCATTCTGAACTGAATTCACGGGGAACGGGGATTGTCTCGACGGTTTTTCCGTTTTTCTCAAGGACTTTTTTGGCTTTAAGCGCGAAATGCGTGTTATGAAAGGTTATGACTGCATATACTGTCATGAATATTTACCGTATCTGGATGACTCCCGACGGTTCAGAGATCACCTCTCCTATAACGTGTGCTGCGGGAGTTTCCCTTTCAAGAAGTCTCTGGACAAGAGTATGAATTTTTTGTGCAGGAACAGAGATGAGAAGACCGCCTGATGTCTGCGCATCCGAAAAGAGATCCAAAAGAATAGGATTTATAGAAGGGCTGATGTCGAGATGATGAGCACAGAATTTACGGTTCAGGTGACTTCCGGCCGGAATCATTCCCATCACGGCAAAATCTTTGGCCTCGGGGATAACCGGGACTTTATCTGCATAAATGCGCATACCGACGTTGCTTGCCTTCGCCATTTCGAGCGCATGTCCGATAAGGCCGAACCCCGTTATATCGGTACAGGCATTCACGCCTGTTTCAGACATGACTTCCGCTGCATCTTTGTTCAGGGTTGCCATCAAATCAGTCAGTACGCTGGTCGTCCAATCATCAAGGAGACGTCCCTTCAATGCGGTAGCAAGCACACCGGTGCCCAAAGGTTTGGTGAGAACAAGCATATCTCCCGGTCTGGCTCCGGAATTTGTCAGGAAATGCTCCGGATGCACAATACCGGTTACGGAAAGTCCGTATTTAAGCTCCGGATCTTCCACGCTATGTCCGCCAACCATAACAGCCCCGGCTTTATGAATGACATCAAGTCCTCCTTCAAGAATTGACCGGAGAACCGACTTGTCCATGTCTTTGATAGGAAAGCAGACGATATTCATTGCTGTCAGAGGCTTCCCTCCCATAGAATACACATCGCTTAATGAATTCGCGGCAGCGATCCGGCCAAAATCATAGGGATCATTCACTATAGGCGTGAAGAAATCAAGGGTCTGTATCAGCGCTATTTCGGAGGTTAGGCGGTATACTCCTGCATCATCGGATGTTTCAATGCCGACAAGAAGGTTCGGATCCTTTCTGACATGCAGACCATCGAGTATCTCTGATAAGTCACCCGGACTTATCTTTGAAGCTCAACCGGCAGCGCGTGCTTTTTCTGCTAATTTTGGTGAAGTCTCCATCGAAATTATATCTCCGCATAGAGCGCCGCGCCATACGCGGCGTGTATATAGGGATTTTCATGAACATAAAGCGTTTTTTGTAATCGTTCTTCCAGTATCCTCCTGAGACATGGGTTACGGGCGCATCCTCCTGCGAAAACAATGTCATCCTGAATATCTATCCGCTTTACCATAGATATGACTTTACTCGCAATCGAATCATGGATGGAATACGCAATTACTTCCCTCTTTTCACCTTTTGCAATGAGACTGATAACCTCAGATTCAGCAAAAACCGTACACATGCTGTTTATTTTAACATTACCGTTCCTGCTGTTGCAGGAAGCCCCGAAATGATCAAGATCATATCCGAGCGCTCTGGACATGATCTCGATAAATCTCCCCGTTCCTGCTGCACAACGATCGTTCATCTCAAAATTCACGACTGATCCCTGACCTGAGAGACTAATTACCTTAGTGTCCTGTCCCCCTATATCGATAATTGTCCTGCAACGGGGGAAAACTGCCTTTACCCCTTTTGCTACCGCTTTTATTTCCGTTATCGTCCTGATATCACCGAATACTTCAAGCAAATATCTTCCATACCCTGTGGCGACAATCTTTTCCGGCCGGTTTACCGTAAGGAGTTCTTTGCATACCGACAACGGATTATGTCCCGTCTCTCTCTTTTTGAAATCGAGGATTGAATTATCCTCAAGGAGCACATATTTGATGTACCTTGAACCGATGTCGATACCGCCAATCCTCACACTCTTGCGCCTTTCCCCATCATCTCAAGGAATGCTTCTATCCTTGTCTTAAGCTGTCCCATGTCTTCCATACTGTAATCTGTTTCGATGCGCAGCAATGGCATTTTTATTTTCTCTGCAACTTTCTTGACCTTTGTCGCTTCAATCATATAGGGCGTACAGAACTGAATGGCATAGTGAAGAATGCCGTCTGCTTTTACTCTCTTCGCAATGGTTTCGATATCAGTGAGCCGCTCGTCATTAGGAGTAAAGCAGGCACAGTTTATAGTGAGATAGCGGTCTGCGATATTCCGCAATCCCTCATTCAGAGAGGAAAAGTTTTCATCCATGAGTGACGCAAAGTTCCTCTCCCCTACGCATGACTCTTCACCGACTATCGTTGCGCCGCTTCCTTCAACAATTGCATGTATCTTCCAGTTCGGAATCGCCATAGGCGAACCGGAGATTAGAATTCTTGGACTCCCCTTCGCTGAAACTCCTTTGCCTGTTTTGACCCTTTCCGTCAGTTCATCACAGAGTTCATTCACCTTTGCTGTAAATCGAAGCGGATCATCATAGAAGGCAACCTGATTCACTAGCAGGGCGTCAAGCCCTGAAATGGGCGAAGGGTCTGCCGAACGGAGAGAAGCCAGACGTTGAAGCGCTTTTCTCTTTTCATTCACAACCTTTGATGCTTCTTTGAGCTTTTCGGGAGTTATCTTTTTGCCGCTTATTTCTTCAAGTTTTGCAGAGAATCGTTGAACCTCATTTAACCAAAGGGCTTTGTCGTCTTGACCCTTTTTATTTGGGATTTCCATGACATAAACCTTCCCGTTCATCATTTCATCAAACAGTTCATAGGCCTTTTTCTTTCCGTCGCAGGTTGTCTCGCCAACGATAAGATCGGCAGTCTGGACATAGGGGCAGAGTCCGGCAAGTTTGAATCCCATGAATGCCTTGATGAGCGCACAGGTATTCCTGGGGATGTATTTCTCTGCCTCGTCAGTACCTACATCGGCGCCGGCACAAAGACCGATACAAACGCCGTCCACGGCAAGGATTAATTCTTCGGGCACATACACACAGAAGGTGCCGATGACTTTTCTTCCCTGTTTCTTTGCTTCGACAATTTCTTCTATCCTGAGGCCATGCACTTCAGATATCACGAAATCGAAGTATTTCATGCCTTCCGGTCGGTTTTTCTGTGAAAGATAAATGTTCGTATACGCATCCGAGAGAACACCCAGTAGCCCGTCATGGGCATCAAGGTTTATCTCAAGATCACTCCACATCTGCTTATAATCCTTGGACATATAAATCCTCCTTTAAAAATATTGTCTAAGTTGTGGTTACACAAAAGGATATTATTCTATTGTAAACATAATTAATCATGATAATTAAAATAGATAATAACTATATATCAGAAGATACGCATAGAATTAAGAGATGTTATTAATAAATTAAATATATTATTCACATGATATAGATATAATCAATTAGACTTATCGATCTATTAAATATAATAATTCAACTGAGGGGTAGGGGGCTGGCGCCTCACCTGGTCTGCAAAACCAGTGCATGGGTGAAAAAGAGCTCATGGTGGGTTCGATTCCCACTTCCCTTCTCCAAAAACTTATCTTCAAGCGAAAATCATGCCTTACAGAATCCTCGGAACAGCAGGACATATCGACCATGGCAAGAGCGCTCTTGTGAAAAGCCCTCACCGTTATAGATCCCGATCGTTGTTTGACCAGCAACGTGAACTCTTTGAGCCTTTTCACTTATGGCAAAATTTGACGTGGTTATCTTTATCTGCATTTCTGGTTATAATGTATAAAAATGCATGGAGGTGCTCACTGTGTTTGTGCTTGACATACCGGGATACGGGCTGCTTGAACTTGAGCATTTTGTAACTGACTTTTCGGGAACGCTCTCTGAGGATGGAATCATTATGCCCGGCGTTAAGGAAAAGCTGAATGAACTTGCCCGTAAGCTCAAAATCCATGTATTAACTTCGGATACATTCGGACGCGCCAGGGAAGAACTGCAGGGAATAAATTGCATAGTCCATGTGCTTGAAGGTGAAGATCATACGGCGCAGAAGGAAAATTACGTGAAGGGCCTTGGCGCCGAAAGAGTCGCAGCGTTTGGAAACGGAAACAATGATTCACGGATGCTGAGAGCAGCAAAGCTCGGCATTGTTGTATGTCTCGGGGAGGGCTGTTCACGAAAGACATTCTGTGCATCGCAAATCTTCGTAGCGTCTCCCATCGATGCGATTGACCTTTTTCTCTATCCTAAAAGGCTTACTGCAACCCTGAGAGTCTAACCCGGATTAGCCATGAATTTCCAAATAAATACGGCGGATACAGTATTTATTATCAGATATGAATGATAATGGCTCACGAGAGATTATAGGGAAAGGCCTGGCTTCATCAGAGAAATTCTCGCGGTTAATGTAACGCGTAAACGACCGGAACAGTGATCTCCGCCTTGACTGGAGGAGGAGGGAAGGGTGAGGCCCTCTTGACTGTTTCCACAGCATTGTTGTCGAGGATTTCTTTCCCTGAACTTTGTTTGACCTTGATGTCAATGATACGTCCGTCGTTCAGAATGAGAAATGAAACGGTTACTTTCCCCTGCCATCCCATCTGGCGTGCAACCCTGGGATATGTAATGTTTTTCTGGATTAAATCACGGATATAAAAAAAGTTTTTCTTAAGATAAAGCGGATACCATTGGCTCGGCGTATCCTGAGAAACTGATTCATGCCTCTTTCCGGTTTCAGATTGAAGAACTCCGCTTGCAAATGTAGCGAATTCGGCAGAGTGAGTCAGTTTGCTGGTCGACTTATTCTCTGGTTTTTCCTCAGGGAAAGCTAAAGGTGGTGTTTCTCTGCTTGGCGATTTTTTATATTCCACGACTGTTTTTTGTGGAATACCTTGCAGTGGCAGTTCAGGCCTTGATGGTTTCATGAGATTTTCCTGTCTGGTGTTCGCTGAGTTCCTGAGTATTTTTTCTGAAGATGTATACATGTGGTTGTGGGTCTCTTTCTCCGGAACATCCAGGGTTGATAAGTCAATAACCATGACCGTTTCCCTTGTTATCAGGCGAGTGCTGACGGTGAGCAGAGAAAGAACAATAAGAATATGCACAAGGAGGGAAAGCTGGAATGCCTTAATGTGATCTTTCATATCTTTCTAGTTAGGAAATTTGACTGTTCTTATTGTAGCAAACGAAGGATAAAATATAAATTGATATAAGTTCCATGAGGGAAAGAAACAGGCAGGGCGTGGTCACTTTCTGTGACCACGCCCTGCCTGTTTCTTAAATGAAATGGAGGAGTTATTTTACCTTGTCTACCGGATTATCAGCCTCTTTCCAGGCTTTTATCCCTCCGGGATAGCGATAGACGTTCTTGTATCCGAGCTTCACTGCCCACATGGCGCCGTTATGACTGCGTGTGCATTTCACAAACCCGCAGTAAACTACTATGGTACGGTCTTTATCCGGACCAAGCATTTTGAGGAATGCTTCTTTGGTCTTGTCATCAAGTGAGGTGACTTCCGGGATAGGGAATTCGAACTGAACTGCGCCAGGCACATGTTGCTTTTTGTAACTGTCTTCATACGGCATAGTATCGATGATGAGCATGCTTTTTTTCTCATCAATCCACTTTTTCAATTCTTCGGTCGAAACGATATCATAGCCTCCGCGTGTCACTTCCCTTGAAAGCTTTACCGCGGATTTTTCCGTATCCAGTTCTTTTGTACCCCAAAACGCATGACTATTCGCCGCAGTTGTCATAAGAAAAACACTGGTGACGAGCAACATAAGAATAACCCTGAATTTCAACATAACAGACACTACCTCCTTAGAGTATTTTTAAGAGCCATGAACTATGGCTGAATCTCCGCTGTGAATGTGTATACCGGTAAAGATACATATAGAGGACAGCTCCAATCATAACCAGGTCGCGGTAAAAAGCTATTTTCAGGCTATCCTGCGCGATAATATCTTCAGGAGTGAAACAGCCGCAGTCGATATTAAGATCTTTGAGAATACCGTACCAGAGAACGATGACAAACATGATGAGCATGCTGAAAATCACCGTGAGACTGCCCCGGATATTGAATATAAGGCCGATTCCTGCAAGGACTTCCAGTGCGGGAAGCCCGATTGCTACCGGCGCGAGAAGAATTTCCGGAACAAGCCCATAGGTCGATATTGAATGTGCAAACGCTTTCGGATCAATGAGTTTCACTGCGCCTGCATAGATGAATATCGCTCCGATAATGAACCGGATAATCCTGTATGGCCATGGAGAAGCAATTATTCTCTTCATCATTTTCGACCCAAACATATCAAAATAATTTTCGACCATCGCATCTTTTTTATTATTGGCAAATAATAAACTATAAATCCAATAGATAATCTGGATAAAAAAAGCGTGATATATAGATATTTTCTTGATACATTCCCTAAAAAAAGTAATGGCGTAACAGCGTATTTGATGTGTTATACTATGAAAAGAACGAAAATAATTTTATCGGGGGGTAGTGAATATGTGTCTTGGTATTCCGTCAAAGATCATACAAATTGATGACTCAAGGGCTACAATCGACGTATACGGCGCACAGCGTGAGATTAGTCTCCTTCTTATCGAGGAGCCGTTGAAGATAGGAGACTATGTGCTCGTGCATGCCGGTTTTGCAATCCAGAAGCTTCAGGAAGACGTCGCAAAAGAGACTCTCAAGCTTTTCGATCAGTATCTCGATATATTGAATGAACAGGAGTCAGGTTTTCAGGCAGCAGAAAAGAAACCAAAGAAAAGAACACGGAAAAAAGTCGCAGCCTCCTGATTTTTTGTTCTTCTCCGTCTTAACGAACACGGCTTTCAGGCACGCAATCCTGATCCTCTCATGACGTTCTTGTCTTGACACTTCCCTTTATGGTAATCTCCTTCATGCAATTTTATGACATAATGCGCAGAGAAGAGCGTCTACTGCCCTAAGAAAGGAAATTGACACAGATAAAGGGGACTGGAGAATGATAGAAAACGATCGATGGATAAGAGGGATGGCTGAAAAGGGGATGATCCAGCCTTTTCAGAAAGATCAGACAGGAAAGGGTATTATTTCGTATGGGATCAGTTCCTACGGGTATGATATGCGTGTCGCAGACGAATTCAAGATATTCTCAGGGTTGAATACCGAGGTTATTGATCCGAAGAACCTCGATCAGGGCAGTTTCACCGACTTCAAAGGCAGCGTTTGTATTATCCCCCCGAACTCCTTTGTCCTCGGGCGCTCAGTCGAATATTTCAAGATCCCCAGAGATGTTCTGGTGATATGTCTCGGAAAATCGACCTATGCGAGATGCGGGGTTGTGGTGAATGTCACCCCCCTGGAGCCTGAATGGGAAGGTTATGTGACTATAGAGATATCGAATACTGCACCGCTGCCTGTCAAGATCTATGCACACGAAGGAATAGCACAAGTGCTTTTCCTCAGGGGCGCTGAAGTGTGTGAAAAATCTTATGCAGACAAGGCGGGGAAATATCAGGCACAAAAAGGCATAACAACGGCAAAAATATGAGCGATTCGGCTGATGGAAAAGGAAAACTGATACTTGCGCTTGATGTTCACGAATACGAACATGCGCTTGATCTTGTAGATAAATTTCATGATCATATCAGCATTTTCAAGGTAGGGCTCGAACTCTTTCTTTCAGCCGGCCCCAGGATTGTCGGGGAGATTCACAAGAGGGGCAGGAAAGTTTTCCTTGACCTCAAATTCCATGATATCCCGAATACTGTTTCGAAAGCCGCTATCGCGGCAACCAGGATGGGAGTATATATGTTCAACGTTCATGCATCGGGCGGTTTTGACATGATGAAAAAATGCAGTGACAGTGTTGTCCAGACGTGCCTGAAAGAGAATATTGAACGTCCGAAGATCCTTGGGGTAACAGTACTGACCAGTCTCTCAAGGGAGATGCTCAGAGATGAACTCGGAATTCAATACGGCATGAGGACTCACGTCAAACATCTTGCCGCACTCTCCCAGAAGGCAGGTCTCGATGGTGTTGTATCCTCTGCGAGGGAAGTTGAGGCAATAAGGAACTCCTGCGGCCGGGGGTTTCTCATCGTAACGCCTGGAATCAGGCCTTCATGGTCGCCGCCTGATGATCAGAACAGGACTATGACACCGAAAGAGGCAATCAGGGAAGGTGCGGATTATCTTGTTATGGGAAGGGCTATACTCCAGCAGAACAACCCCTTAAATGTTATAGAATTGATCAACCTTGAAATACTTTCAGCCTGACTTCAAAAAAGAGAATTCGTAGTCTGTTCCAATATTCTTAATCCGGCCAGGGATAGATCAGGAAGAGGATTCATCCACATGACCCGTGCCTTACCGTGAAAAGAACGAATATTGAGGTCAACAATATCTCCGATTGAAAGGGCTGGTTTGCCGGATATTCTCAGGGAAAGTCCCTGCTTGGAGAAATTTGCAATAGTCGCAGTAAGGTCTAAACCCATATGAGAGAAGACAAAGGGGATATCTTTTGTTGTCCGGGATTCTTTCCTTTTATCCAGGCACGAAATACCGCTGAAAATAATTCCACAATAAGGGCAGGGCCTGAAAGATTCTACCGATGCGGTATAAGAGTCTTTTTTACATACCGGACACTCCAACCTTATCATCAAGCGGTCTCCTTTCTCATGTGTGAAAAATTAAAGTGTTTATTTGATAAATTTGTCTCTAACAATTACCTTCTATATAAAAATAGCACAAGAATTGAAAGACTGTCTATTAGTCAATTTCCAATTATTGTGTAATAATTCATAAGGTTGCACTGTAGTAGAATTACTACGAAATAATACGGATACTTGGTAAAAAAGCCCGCAGAAACCTGCCTCTATTTACCGGACGCCGTTTAAGGGTCATATACACGCATAGGGAGAAAAAATCATTTCTTCCTTGCAAAAAAGAGGGTATTCCTGCGGTGAAGGACAAATGATATATAATAGGCCTATCGGTTCCATATTGGAATCCCCGTGTTTATGGTAAATCCCTCTAAAAAAGATTTTCTCGAAAATATCAGGCAGGGGAGTATATCTCCCCTTTATAGGGAACTGCCGTATTCTGCGCCATATGAAGTGTATGAGGCATTATACTCGGAGAACAGCTTCTTGCTGGAAAGCGTAAAAGGTCCGGCAAAGATTGCACGGTATTCTTTTATCGGCCTTGAACCCTGTATGGTTTTCCGCGCAAAGAACGGTGTAAGTGAAATATCGTCTTTTGTAAAGAAAAAGGAATATCGGGGCGACCCCCTGAGCATACTCAAAATGCTCGTTGCTTCATATAGTCAGAAGATATGGGAGCATCTTCCTCCGTTTCAGGGAGGAATCGCGGGGCTTCTCAGTTACGATTTTGTACAGTACCTCGAACAACTCCCCGTAAATGCAGTTGACGATACTCATCTTCCCGATGCTCATTTCTTTGTCTGCAACAAGCTTCTCGCATTTGACCATGAAGAGAAAAAATGCTGGATTATAGTATGTCCCGGTGTTCACGAAATGTTTTTCCATACACCGTCTGTAGACTGGAATGAACAATACGAGAAAACGGAAGATGAAGTAGAGGATATCTATAATAAATTATCCTGCTTCACGGTATTCCCGGCGGGGAAAAAAGACAGGGAAGACATCATAAGATGCGGCCCATGGGAATTACAAGGGAAAACGCATCGCAGAAACGGTATCGAGATTATCTATGAAATGAGAAAACGCGAATACATGGATATAGTCCGCAGGGCCAAGGAATATATAGCTGCGGGCGATATTTTTCAGGCAAACCTCTCACAGAGAGTATCTGCTCAGGTCAGGGGCATGAATCCATGGGAATTATATAAAACACTGAGGACGGTCAATCCTTCTCCTTTTGCAGCATTCATGCATTTCGGTGATTACCAGATAGTGAGTTCTTCTCCGGAAAGACTCGTGAGAACAAAGAACGGTCTGATTGAAACACGGCCCATCGCAGGCACCCGTCCCCGCGGAAGAGACAGGACAGAAGATGAAAACTTACGACGGGAACTGCTTCTCAATGAGAAGGAGAGGGCGGAGCATATTATGCTTATAGATCTTGAAAGGAATGACATCGGAAGGGTATCGGAGTACGGGAGCGTACGAGTCGACGAACTCATGATCACGGAAGATTATTCCCATGTCATTCATATCGTCTCAAATATTACAGGGAATTTCGTTGCGAAAAAAGACTGTTTCGATGTGATACAGGCTACTTTTCCCGGAGGAACGATAACAGGGGTGCCGAAAGTAAGGTGCATGGAGATCATTGATGAACTCGAGCCGGTGCGGCGGGGGCCATACACCGGTTCGATAGGGTATATCGGTTTTTCAGGCAATATGGATTTGAACATTGTCATACGGTCATTTGTCATACAGAAGGGAAAAGCCTTTGTGCAGGCAGGCGCAGGAATTGTTGCGGATTCAGACCCTGAGAGGGAATATGGAGAAACGCTGAAAAAGGCAGAAGCTTTGATTAAAGCACTGGAGATGATATAAGTCTATGAAAAGCGGAACCAGCTTTTCTTTTCCCTGATATTCTCAATGCTGGTCCGGATATCCCTGAGGATATCATTCGACGCTTTCTGGTCCTTCCTGAGTTCCTTAATTTCGGCGAGAATATTTGATACCGGACCGGCGAGTTCTGTTCTCATGTCCTTCATTTCGGCATTCATTCCGGAGAACGTTCCCGACAGTTCTTTGAGTGACTGAGACACACCCTGTAGCCCATTGATCATTTTATCCAGTTTTTCCACAAGGATGAGGGGCACCTCTACAATCTCTTTCACCACAACCTCTCTCGGGATGAAAGGTTCTTCCTTCGTTTCAGGAATGAGGGGCTGTTCTTTCAGAAAACGTTCCTGGATAGCGGTGAAATCCTCTTTTGCATCGGGCTCAGGTTTCTGGTCTTTTGGAGGCATTTGGAAGGCAGCTTCCACGGCCTCACGGGTATCCTGCGCCGCATGGCTTGTCGGTTCGATTACAGAAGCCTGAACTACAGATTCGCCTGATGGAGAGACCGAAGCGGCTGCTTTTTCGAGAGGGACTGCGGTATCCTCTTTAGGCTGGATGTTAATTTTATGCTTTCTGGAAATATTCCGTATCACCAGCTTGGTGATATGCTGAAAAGTTTCCTCGACTCCGGCGCCGTCTATTGCAATAGCATCCTTGAAATCATACGTATTGTCCTGATTCAGGTCTCTGTTGAGTTCATCGATCGAAAGGACGTTGCTGAGGTCTCTCTTGTTATATTGAAGGACTATGGGAATATCATCGGGATTGATGTTGTTTGCCGTGAGGTTTTCCCTCATGTTGCTGAAACTTTCGATATTCTGTTCCTTCATTTCGCGCTGGGAGTCTGCGACAAATATAACAGCATCAGCGCCTTTCAGGACAAGTCTCCGGGTTGCATTATACCGGACCTGACCCGGTACCGTGTATAATTGAAAGCGGATGGAGAAATCGCTTATCTTTCCGAGTTCGACAGGGAGAAAATCGAAAAAAAGCGTCCTGTCCGCCTCGGTTGCTAGTGACAGGAGTTTTCCCCGTTTTGCCGGATCGAATGCCGAGTGAAGATATTGCAGGTTCGTTGTTTTTCCGCTCAGTCCGGGGCCATAATAAACAATCTTGATCGTGATCTCTTTTGTCGCGTAATTAAAGAGCGCCATAATTTTTTATACTATAGCATAAACAGCATTTCTTGTCTGGTATTTTACCCGGTACATCGCTTCGTCCGCAAAGCGTATGAGTTCATCCTTCGATTGCGCGCTTTCCGGGAATGAAGCAACGCCGAAACTTGCGGTGAGCTTGAGAGCATATCCCTCCTTCTTGAGGAAGGTGAACAGTTCAATCGACTTCCTCATTCTTTCGGCGATATGTGCTGCCGCCTGCGGAGGTGTCTGAGGAAGTACGACAACAAATTCATCGCCCCCGTAACGGGCTACAATGTCTATCGTTCTGAGACTCTTTAAAAGGAGCTGTCCCATCTCAACGAGCACCTTGCTGCCGACAAGGTGGCCGTAACTGTCATTAATGACTTTAAAATGGTCGATATCCATGAATATGAGGGCTACCGAAGTGTTATACCTGCTTGCACGCTGTATTTCCACTTCAATGGTTCTGTTCAGGTACCGTGTATTAAACAGTTTCGTCAGGTCATCGGTTATCGCAAGCTCAGTCATCTTTTGATAGAGGGATGTCCTCTCGATAGCAATTGCGATTTCATCAACCAGCCTTAACAGAAGGTCGAGGTCTTCTTTTTTAAAAGGCTCCCCTGTGGTTTTATTCACGATTTCGATTACGCCGAGGATCTGTTCGTTGCTCTTGATCGGAACACACATCAGCGACTTGGTTTTAAAATGAATAGCGGTATCGATTTTTCCAAGGAACCTTGTGTCTTTCGAAACATCGGGGACGATCACAGGGATCCCCTCCTGTGCGACCCAGCCGGCTATCCCTTCACCCACCTTGAGCCTGAATTTCTGTATCCGTTTTGACCTTCTGCCCGCTGTTTTGTCGAACACAAGTTCACCGGTTAGTTCATCGAGGAGGAGAATAGACCACGCTTCTGCTTTCGTCATATCTTTGACTTTTTCCATGATTTTTTCCAGGATGTCCTGGAGGTCAAGAGACGAGGTTAATGCTTTGCTGATTTCCTCGTAAAAATTGAGTTCACGCCTTATCTGTGAAAGGTCGTTTTTCAGCTTGCTGTTTTCGAGGACCATGCCGGTTTCTTTCAGGACTCTCTTGATGAAAAACAGGAACTCTTTTTTCCCGGGCACATAGAGCGGATATGACAGGGGTTCTTTCAGCCATTGGAGCATGCCTTTCGTCTGGCCGGAATCAGCAAGAATTACTTTGGGTACAGACCTGGAGATTTTTAGGAATTTCCTGAACGCAGGCGAACTGCTTACTTTCTTGTCAAGAACGAAGAGGTCAATTTTATCGCTGATATTTGCGCATGCCTTGTCAAGAGAGTCAAACTTGCTGATACTATATCCGTTCGTTGCGAGAACGTTCTCATAATCGCTCCTGAGGGCGCTTTGTCCGATCAGAAATATTCTAGGCATTGGTTCCACAGCATTTTTTGTATTTTTTTCCGCTTCCGCACGGGCACGGATCGTTGCGGCCGACCTTCTTTACCCGCCTTACCGTCTGGACCGGCGCTGTACCTTCACCCCTATTGTAATTCATCCGCATTGTTTTTACGGGTTCTCTTTTTATTGTCTCATTCTTTTGAACCTGTATCTTGAAGATACGGGTGACTATGTCATGGGTGATCCTGGATATCATGTCGCCAAACATATCGAATGCCTCTTTTTTATACTCAACCAATGGGTCTTTCTGTCCGTATCCTCTGAGGCCGATGCCTTCCTTCATGTGGTCCATGCCGAGAAGATGGTCTTTCCATTGCGTGTCGATAACCTGAAGCATAACAATCCGCTCAATATAGCGAAGCATATCAGCGCCTATCTCTTCCTCTTTCTTTTCATAGGCGTCTTTTAAATCAGTAATCAGGGCGTTTCTTAGTTCGGTAATATTTGCCGGATCATACTCAGCCGCTCTGTTGAACATTCCATAGAAGGTGTCCCTGAGTCCTTTCATGTCCCAGTTTTCACGGTATTTGTCCTCGGGACAGTAACGGGAGATGAGATCGTCAACAAGTTCTTCTGTCATGGAGAGGGCCCGGTCCTTAAGGGAATCGCTCTGCAGGATCTCTTTTCTGAAGGAGTAAATCTCTGTCCGCTGTTTGTTCATGACATCATCATATTCGATAAGGTGTTTTCTGATATCAAAATTATGGCCTTCAACACGTTTCTGCGCATTTTCGATTGCCTTGGATACCACTTTGTTCTCTATCGGTACGTCTTCTTCCATTCCGAGTTTATCCATAAATCCCGATATTTTGTCGGAGCCGAAAATTCTCATAAGGTCGTCTTCGAGGGAAAGATAGAACCGTGAAGACCCCGGGTCTCCCTGACGTCCTGAACGTCCACGGAGTTGATTGTCTATCCTCCTTGCTTCATGTCTTTCCGTCCCGAGGATATGGAGTCCCCCTGCGGATACCACTTCATCACGTTCTTTCCGGCATATCTCTTCTGCTTGTGCAAGGGACTTTCTGAAATCTTCTTCTGTATAGTCGTTCTTGTCCTTGAGGAGATCTGTCGCAAGTCCCTCAGGGTTGCCTCCGAGGACGATATCAGTACCTCTTCCCGCCATGTTCGTTGCGATAGTGACCGCACCGCTTCTCCCGGCCTGTGCTACTATCTCTGCTTCTCTCTCATGGTATTTTGCATTGAGTACAGAATGAGATATGCCCTTTTTCCGGAGGAGATGGCTGAGGAATTCCGATTTTTCAATCGATATGGTTCCCACAAGCACAGGCTGTCCCTGCGTATGAATTTCTTCGATTTCCCGGACGACAGCGTGAAACTTTCCCTGTTGTGTTTTATAAATAAGATCGGGGTGGTCTTCCCTGACCATAGGCATGTTCGTGGGGATTACCACGACCTCAAGATTGTAAATTTTTGAAAATTCCGCAGCTTCCGTATCGGCGGTTCCGGTCATACCTGAAAGCTTGGAATACAGCCTGAAGTAATTCTGGAAAGTAATAGTTGCGAGTGTCTGGTTCTCGCTTGCGATCTTGACCTTCTCTTTGGCTTCGATTGCCTGGTGGAGTCCATCGGACCAGCGTCTGCCGGGCATAAGCCTCCCGGTAAATTCATCGACGATAAGAACCTCGCCGTCTTTTACCACATAGTCTACATCCCTTTTATAGAGAGTATGCGCTTTCAGTCCCTGCAATACATGGTGGACGAGTTCTATGTTTGCGGGGTCATAGAGATTGCCGGCCCCGAGGAGCCGTTCGACTTTAATATTGCCCTCCTCGGTGAGGATTGCGGTTTTTGCCTTTTCATCTATCGTATAATCCGTATCCTTCCGGAGGCGGGGGACAATGGCGTCTATTTTGAAATATTTATCAGTTGATTCTTCCGAAGGCCCTGAGATGATAAGCGGTGTCCGTGCCTCGTCAATGAGGATACTGTCAACTTCGTCAACAATTGCATAGTGGAGCTCCCTTTGACAGTAGTCGGATATCTCATACTTCATGTTGTCCCTGAGATAATCAAACCCGAATTCATTGTGTGTTCCGTAAGTGATGTCGGCTGAATAAGCCTCTTTCCGTGAGCAGGGCCTGAGGAAATCGAGCCCCTGCTCCGTGGACTGATGGGAAAGATCATAGAGAAACGAACTGTCGTGCTGAATTACACCGACAGAGAGACCGAGAAAATGATAGAGGGGACTCATCCATTGCGCGTCCCTTTTGGCAAGATAATCATTCACCGTAATGACATGTGCCCCTTTCCCTCCAAGGGCATTCAGATACACGGGCAGGGTGGCAACAAGGGTTTTTCCTTCGCCGGTTTTCATTTCTGCTATCCTGCCCTCGTGGAGCACAATACCTCCAAGAATCTGAACATCGAAGTGCCTCATTAAGAGCTTGCGTTTAGAAACTTCACGGACTACCGCAAAGGCTTCCGGCAGAATGCTGTCAACTGTTGCTCCAGACTCAAGACTCCTCCTGAATGATTCGGTCTTCCCCTTTAATTCGTTATCATCCAGAACCGAGATGGACGATTCGAAGGAATTAACCTGTTCAACAAGAGGCCAGAGCCTTTTGAGTTCACGTTCATTTTTTGTGCCGAAGACTTTACTGAGAAGCGAACCAATCATATTTTTATAATATAGTGAACATTATAATATTTCAAGGAACGTATTGCGTTGTTTTAATCAAAGAATTCCTCGATGCTCTGCATTGGGGTTACTGTTCTCCTTATTCCGTCATTCCCGCTTGCCGGGAATCCTTCCGGAGCATATATTATATAAGACAATACAGGAATGCAAAGAAAGATTCCGGACAAGCCGGAATGACATCTTTGATACCTCGTTACGAAAGCCTTCGGGACTGCGGGGCAGTTCATTACCGTAATCTATTTATGAGACCGCAGAAATTAAAGAATAGCGGTATTGCTGCCTTATGCCTTGCCACTATGGATTTCCAAATGTTACATTTTAATTATGGCTAAAACTGTATATATACGAACTTTCGGATGTCAGATGAACGTGCACGACTCCGAAAAAATTCTGGGGGTTCTCGATGCTGAAGGGTATAAAGCGACAAACGATCCGCTCACCGCTGAACTCATAATTCTGAATACCTGCAGCATCCGTCAGAAAGCGGAACAGAAATTTTACAGCGAACTTGGACGGTTCAGGGCCCTCAAGAAGAAAAAGCCGGGATTACGGATAGCGATAGCAGGCTGCATAGCGCAGCAGGAAGGAATGAAGATTACGAGGAAAGCCCCCTATGTAGATTTTGTGTTCGGTCCCCAGAACGTACACCTGTTAACGAAATTCTTGAAGGACAATGAGCCCCATATAGCTACGGAAGACAATCCCGATATCGCACTCCACGAACTACCGGTAATAAGAAACGACAGGATAAAGGCATGGGTGACGATCATGTATGGATGCAATAATTTCTGCAGTTATTGTGTAGTGCCATATACAAGAGGGAGGGAGAGATCACGGCCGGGCCACGCCATTCTGAAAGAAGCAGCAGGCCTCGCCGAAAGCGGATGCAGGGAAATAACCCTGCTCGGGCAGAATGTGAATTCCTACAGGAGTGATCTCGATTTTCCGGGTCTCTTGCGGGAGATCGACAAGATAGAGGGAATCGAGAGGATACGCTTTGTGACCTCTCATCCCAAAGACCTTTCGGATGCTCTTATAGACGCAATTGCGGAGCTTCCCATGGTGTGCGAACATATCCACCTCCCTCTCCAGTCAGGATCGGACGCTGTATTGCAGCATATGAACAGAAGATATACCTACAAGGAGTACAGGGAAAAAGTGGAAAAACTCAGGAATAAAGTTCCCGGCATAGCGATTACAAGCGATATTATCGCAGGGTTCCCCGGAGAGACAGTGAAAGACCACATAAATACAGTCAATGCATTGCATGAGATAGAATACGATGGTATATTCGCATTCAATTTTTCTCCGAGACCTGACACAGGAGCTGCCGAAATGGACGACAGCCTTCCGCAGCACATAAAATCTTCACGCCTCTATGAAATACTTGCTGTACAGGAAAAAATAACTGCAAGGAAGAACAAGAGCCTCGAAGGGACGCGACAGGAGATTCTCGTTGAGGGAAAGAGCAGGGCAGGCGGGAAACAGATTTCAGGAAGGACAAGAACAAACAAAATAGTGACTGTCGAGACTTCAGACTGCACGGAAGGTACGCTCATGAACGTGGAGATTGTAAGAGCCAGGCAGCATTCTCTTGAAGGAAAACTTCCGAAAGAATGAAAATAACGGTCCTCACGCTTGGGTGCAAAGTTAACCAATCAGAAAGCACAGTAATCGAAGGGAATTTACAAAAAAACGGGCATTCTCTTGTAAAACTGTCCGAACATCCTGATATATGCATAATAAACACCTGCACTGTTACCGCAAAGAGTGACTATCAGTCAAGACAGCTTATCAGAAGAGCCTTGCGGGAGAGCAGTCAGGTTTATGTTACAGGATGCTACGCTGAAAGGAAACGTGAGGAGATACAAAATATAGATGGAAGAATATTGATCTTTGATAATAACAATAAATATAGTATTATCAATATGATATCTCCTGAATTAGAACGCATTACTTTTAATTATTCAAAGAGAGCGAGACCATCTGTAAAAATACAGGACGGTTGCAATATGGCCTGCAGCTACTGTATCGTTCC
>JAKLQR010000232.1 GCA_022013235.1 Thermodesulfovibrionales bacterium
AATATACCTGCTGCCCTCCTTGATTCCGGTTTTTCCCTTGTAGGTGATGAGTTCTCCTGAAGGGACCTTCTCTATGATAGAAGGTTGATGGCTGTGGCCGACAAAACAGAACTTATTGGTAAAATAATCGAAATTCAATTCCGCGTCCCAGAGGGTGAGAATATAATGCCACTCTTCCGGGTCCCTGGGTGTGGAGTGTACAAGGATCATATCGTTAACCCTCTCTTCGTAAACAATGAGCAGTGTTTTCAGGAGGGCTTTGTTTTCCTCTGAGAGCACTTCCCTGGTCCATTCTATCGCATGCCGGGCATATTCATTAAAATATCGTATGTCCGTCAGGCCCACCGACGCCCAGTCGTGATTGCCGGCGAGGAGAACCCTACAGCGGTCGTGCAGGAGCGCAACACATTCATTCGGATTGGGCCCGTATCCAACGGCGTCTCCGATAAATATGATATCCCGGATATCTTTCATGGTTATATCGTCCAGAACTGCTTCGATCGCCTCAAGGTTTGAGTGCACATCAGAGATTATCGCGTAGCGCATCAGGCCTTGCCTGCCTCCTGTGCGAGTTTGTCCAGTACCCCGTTCAGGAAAGAGGCAGCCTCTGATGACGAATATTTTTTTGCTATTTCCAGCGCTTCGTTTATAGTGACCGCAGAGGGGATGTCTTTTCTGAAAAAAATTTCATATGCGGCAAAACGGAGGATATTCCTGTCGACTGCAGCCATTCTCTTCATTGCCCAGTTTTCTGTTACCTTTTCGATCAATTTGTCAATTTCCTCAATATGTTCGACAGTGCCCTTCACGAGGCCCTCAGCAAAATCTCTCACATCTCCGGACTCATTTTTATCCGACCAGAAATCGTCGCGGGCCTGAAAGGTATAGGATTTTCCGGTGAAATCTAACTGGAACAGCAACTGGAGGGCATACTCCCGCGCCTTGCGCCGTCTCATGAAAAATTGGTCCGGGAGGTTGCCTCATGCGCGCTCGGCGTATTGTTTCCGGTCCTGTGACGGAATCTTACCCTCATATCTTTTTCATGACCTGGGCCATCTCGATTGCGGTTATTGCCGCATCCCATCCTTTATTGCCGCTCTTTGACCCGGCCCTTTCGACAGCCTGCTCAATTGTGTCACAGGTGATGACCCCGAAGGCTATCGGTATGCCTGTATCCATGGACGCTGCCGCGATCCCTTTCGAAACTTCTGCCGCGATATAGTCGAAGTGGGGAGTGGCGCCCCGTATGACAGTGCCGAGGCAGATCACCGAGTGGTATGTCCCTTTCATTGCCATTTTCTTTGCCACTATCGGTATTTCGAACGACCCCGGGACCTTTACGACATCGATATCCTCATCATTCGCGCCATGCCTCAGGAGGGCATCCTTTGCCCCGTCAAGTAATTTACTGGTAATAAACTCATTGAACCTGCTGATGACAATACCGAATTTTAACCCTTTTGCCTGTAATTCACCTTCTATAATCTTCATGGTATCCTCCTCTAAACATTATCCAGAATATGTCCCATTTTCTTCTTCTTCGTCTTGAGATAAATGATATTCCGGTCAGTGGGTTTTGTCTCGATGGGCACTCTTTCAATAACCTTGAGTCCGTAGCCTTCAAGTCCGACGATCTTTTTCGGGTTGTTTGTCATGAGTTTCATTTTCCGTACCCCGATGTCAACGAGTATTTGCGCCCCTATCCCGTAATCCCTGAGGTCGGGTTTGAAGCCAAGTTTGATATTTGCCTCGACCGTATCGAGCCCCTTGTCCTGGAGTTCATACGCCCTGAGTTTATTGATTAAACCGATGCCCCGGCCTTCCTGCTTCATATAGAGGATGACCCCTTTCCCTTCCTTCCTGATCATTTCCATTGCCTTGTGGAGCTGTTCTCCGCAGTCGCACCGCTCGGAGGCGAAGACGTCACCGGTGAGACACTGGGAATGAACCCTGACGAGCACTTCGTCTCCCGGCTTGATCTCTCCCTTTACCAGCGCGAGATGGATTATTTCGTCTATATCATTTGCGTAGGCAATCACATTGAAATCACCGCCGAATTTTGTCGGAATTTTTACTGCCACAAGCCTCCTGACAAATAATTCTGTGCGCATCCTGTATTTGATGAGGTCTTTGATCGTGACTACCTTGAGGAGATGTTTTTTTGCAAATTCCATAAGTTCCGGGACCCTCGCCATCGTCCCGTCTTCGTTCATGATCTCGCAGATTACCCCGGCCGGGTAAAGGCGTGCCATTTTGGTAAGATCGACCGATCCTTCAGTCTGCCCGGCCCGCTGGAGGACGCCGCCGGGTCTCGCCCTGAGAGGGAAGACATGGCCGGGACGGGCGATATCTTCCGGCTGCGTTTTCTGATCGATTGCGGTCAATATTGTCCTTGCCCTGTCGGCTGCGGAAATGCCTGTTGTCACCCCCCTTTTTGCTTCGATAGAGACGGTGAAAGCGGTGCCGAATGATGAAGTGTTCTCATCGGTCATCATCGGCAGTTTCAGGGCTTCCACCCGTTCAGAGGTGAGGGAGAGGCAGATGAGTCCTCTTCCGTGCTTCGCCATGAAGTTGATGGCTTCCGGCGTTACCTTTTCTGCCGCCATGCAAAGGTCCCCTTCATTTTCCCTGTCTTCATCATCGACAAGGATGACCATTTTCCCTTTTTCCATATCATCAATAGCTTCGTCGATGGTGTTGAATTTATATTTCTCCATGCTCCCTGCTCTCCTCAAATAAAAAAGATTCTGCGCTCATGCTCCTTCAGCATCTATCAGGCAAAGCCCTCATTCATAAGGGTCTTCATAAACCCTGCATCTTTGCCGGTTTCTTTTTTTAAGAATTTTGCAACATACTTGCCTAAAATATCCACTTCGATGTTCACTGTGTCGCCGGAGGCTTTCATCCCCAGTGTCGTGGCCTTTGCGGTATGGGGGATAATCACAACGGTGAAACTGTTTGTGAGAATATCCACGACGGTGAGGCTGATGCCATCAACCGCAACAGATCCCTTTTCCACAAGATACTCCAGGATGGCAGATGAGACTTCGATCCCGAATTTCCACATATCCCCTGTGTTTGTTTTTGACCGTATCTTCCCTGTATCATCGATATGGCCGGTCACAAAATGTCCCCCGATCTTCGAACTGGGGGTCAGCGATGGTTCGAGGTTCACCGTGTCGCCGGGTCTGAGCATGCCGAGGTTTGTCCTGGCCAGGGTTTCATCTGAGAGATCAAACGAGAGTTCATCCCTGTTTTTGCTCACCACCGTGAGGCAGACGCCGTTGACCGCTATGCTGTCGCCGATTACGGCAGACGTTGAGATCTCCCCTGCCTTGAGTGAGAGTATCGCCCCCCCGGTCAGTTTCCGTACAGAGAGCAGTGTACCCATGCCAAGTATGAGCCCCGTAAACAAATTATTCCTCGATACGAATATCGAAATTGAGTCTTTTCTGATAAAAACCCAGAATATCCACGGTTTCTGACCATGCAGTTGTTACTATAACTGTCTTCTCGGTTTTCGAAACTTTTATGTCCTCTTCTGAGACGGGTATATTTAATTCCTGAGCTCTCTCAAAGACCTGTGCCTTTGTCTTGTCTACCTGACCAAGGCTAACCCGTGCGAGCTCTTTTACATCAGCTTTGAACGCAGAATGCCGGAAATAGGGCATACCGAACTGAAAGCCCGCATATCCTAAAAATATCAACAGCAGAATGACGAACAGAACCTTGATAAATCCTTTTTCATTCCTCAGCATCTTCATTCAATCAACCTCCCTATCCTGTTTAATCTCACCCAGTTATCAGGGTTCCAGGACCAATAGATTAATAATGCTTTCCCCCGTATGCTCTTTTGATCAACAAACCCCCAGTACCGGCTGTCATAACTCTGGTCTCTATTGTCTCCCATGACAAAAACCTTGCTGGGCGGTATCGTGATCGGTCCGAAATTGTCTCTCGGGTCCATGCCTCCTGCTCTTATATTCATGTCAGAATGCTGCGCGTATGGTTCTGTGCGCGGGTTGCCGTTCACATATACGATTTTATTTCTCTCTTCTACGGTATCCCCCGCCGTTGCAACGACCCGTTTAATAAAATCCTTCTCAGGGTTCTCGGGATACTTGAATACTATTATATCTCCCTTTTCGGGTTTTCTGAACTCCAGGATTTTTGTGTCGGTAAAGGGAATTTTTGTCCCGTAGAGAAATTTGTTCACCAGGATATGGTCTCCAATAAGAAGTGTTGGAATCATTGAGCCGGATGGTATTTTGAATGCCTGAACGATATACGCCCTTATAATAAGGGCGAGAATAAGCGCAGTTGCAATCGCCTCTACATATTCCCATAGTAGTTTTTTCTTGTCCTTCACCGAGATGTCCTCCTCGCCTGTAACGTTCTGTTTACGAGCCATGTGCCAGTTTTTCAAAAACAAGTCCTGCAGAACCGATAATCCCTGCATCATCCCTGAGGAGCGCAGGTAAAATTTTTACCCGTTCAAAAAGTTCCCTGAAAGCCCTCCGGGAGGATTCCCTGATTGCCTCCTGGACATAAATATCCCATGCCCCGATAAGCCCTCCGGAGAGGATCACCGCTTCCGGGCCCATGAGGTTGATAATGTTTGCGATACCGATACCCAGATATCTGCCTGCGTTTTTCAGTAAATCGCGTGCGAGAGTATCTCCATCGAGGGCTGCCCTGAAAATATCTTCGGCGGTCAGCTTATAGAAATTCCCGCTGCAATAATCCCTCAGTACGCTCTCTCTTCCGGCTTCAAGCACCGAAACTGCCTCGGAGAGGATGGCCCGGGCCGATGCATATGATTCAAGGCATCCCGAATTGCCGCAGGGGCACTTTCCCCCTTCTGCGCTGATACTCATGTGGCCGACTTCTGCGGATACTCTGAGCAGTTTCTTCTCATATATTATACCACCACCGATGCCTGTGCCGAGTGTGAAGAGGAAAAAATTTGAAAAACCTCTGCCTGCACCTGCCCATGATTCGCCGAACGCTGCAGCATTTGCATCGTTCTCTATAAGGACGGGAAGCCCGAACCTGTCGTTGATCCCCCTGACCAGGTCGTATTTTTCAACCGCATGGAGATTTGGAGAAATGATGACTCTGCCGGTGTTCTTGTCAATTAACCCGGCAACACCGATGCCTATCCCCTCAATGCCGTCGGTGCCGAGCTTTTCCACTGCCAGTATCACCGCGCCGAGGACGTCTTCCGTAACCGGTTCCTTTATCTTGTGCATGACCTCGCCGTCTTCCGAAATAACCGCTACCCTGAGGTTTGTCCCCCCGATATCCATGCCTATTGCTTTCTTTTTCATGCCGGTATCCATTTATTCCCTGTAGACCTCTATCGCGATTTCAGGGCACATCTCTGCACACATGCAACAGCCGGTGCATTTTTCACCATGTACTGCATATGCAGGGAAAACCCCCTTTTTGTTGAATTTCTCTTCAATGACAATAAGTCCCAGATGACAGGCATTCATACAGTAACCGCATCCTTTACAGAGTTCCCTGTCTATCACGATCATCCCTCTCATTGTCTGTCCCCAAGCAGCTCCTGTGCGTGTCTCAGCGAGACCTCTGTCGCGGTACCGCTGAGCATGCGAGCTATTTCCCCTTCTCTTTCCTTGCCGGAAATTTCCCTCACCGCTACCCGCACCCTCTTATCCCTCTGCTGCTTCTCAATTTTCAGGTGGACATCTCCCTTTGATGCGATCTGGGGAAGATGCGTCGTGCAGAAGACCTGATGGCCGGCCGAGAGGGCCTTGAGTTTCGTGCCGACGCTCTCTGCAGTCTTCCCTCCGATACCGGCGTCAACCTCATCGAAGATGAGCACGTCGGTACTGTCAAAATCCGCGAGGATACTTTTCAGCGCAAGCATTACCCGTGACAATTCTCCTCCCGATGCAATCCTGGCGAGGGGTTTCACCGGCTCGCCGGGATTCGCGGAGAAAAGAAACTCAACCCGGTCAGAGCCATGGGCGCTTAGCGCTTCCTGCGTTATGCCGAGGACAAACCCGGCATTTTCGAGCGCAAGTTCATTCAGTTCCTTTTTCATGAGCTTTTCCAATTTTGCCGCTGAGAGTTTTCTTTTTTGAGAGAGTATCTGTGCGTTCCGGGTGAGGAGACCTTCTTTTTCCCGCAACTCGCCCCCGATTGCGTCAAGCTTTTCTTCCGCGAGTTCGAGCACCTTCAGCTCCCTGTCCGCATTGTCCCTGTAGTGCATGAGCTGTTCTGTCCCTTCACCATATTTTTTCTCCAGTTTCCTGATCACCTCCAGCCGTTCTTCGATCTGGTCGATCTTCCGGGGTTCAAAATCATAGCTGTCCTTCAGTTTTCTGAGGGCAACTGCCGCATCTTCGATGTATGGACGGCCTGTTTCGAGCATCTGGAGGATTTCAGCGGTGCTCTGATCAATCTCTGCCAGTTCCCGGGCCTTTCCTATAAGAGAGGAAAGCTTTTCCATGCAAGAATCCTCTGCGCCGTATATCAGTGCATATGCGGTTTCAGAGAGTTCGTTCAGCCTGCTCAGGTTTGCTGCGATCGCCCTCTCCGAGGCCAACGCATCTTTCTCGCCGGCCTTCAACTGGGCTTCCTCAATCTCCTGTATTTGGAACTTGAGGATGTCGATTCTTTTCTCCCGTTCTTTCATTTTCTGCTTCAGTATATCCTCTTCATTTCTTAAACGCCCAACCTCCTGGTACAGGAGGGACAGTTTTTGTTTCTCTTCATCCAGGGCGCCGAAGGAGTCGAGAAAGTCCTTGTGCTTGTTTACAGAAAGCAGGCTCTGGTGTTCATGCTGTCCATGGATGTCAACCAGTGTTTTCCCGATCTCTGCGAGACTCTGGAGGCTTACCATTGAATCATTAATATAAGCCCTGCTCTTGCCGGTTGCAGAAACTGACCGTCTCAGGATCAGGCCGTCAGAGAAATCCAGCCCGATATCGGGGAATCCCGGTCTTTTGCCTAATTCGAAATATGCCTGCACCACTGCTTCCTTCTCGCCGGCCCGCACAAACTCCGACTGGGCCCTGCTCCCGAGGGCCAGGCCGAGCGAATCGATAATGATAGATTTTCCCGCTCCTGTCTCGCCCGTCAAGATATTCAATCCTTTCCCGAACCTGACTGTGAGGTCATCGATAATCGCAAGGTTCTTGATTCTGAGCTCACAAAGCATCTTTGAAAATAGCAGAAAAAGGAGAGACCTTGCAAGAGGAGGACAACTAATCTTTCAACAGGATCAATATGTTATCGAAAATCCTTTCTGGTCGCCGATGTATTCTTCCCACTGAACATCTATATGCGACACCCGGGAGCCGGGTGTTCCTGAATAACAGGTTGTAACCGCCTTTTCGATGACGTCTTTTCTCCCTTCAAAGAGGGCCTCTACCCTGCCGTCTCTGAGATTCTTCACCCAGCCGTTCAATCCCAGGCTCTGTGCAAGGTCTCTGGTGAAAGAACGATAGAAAACCCCCTGCACCCTTCCCTCAATGAACAGGTGTGCCCTGGAATTTTCCATGATAAAAATTATAGCACATCTCTATATCTGTTCTCCGAGGTAAGCCTTTTTCACGTCGTTGTTGTTCAGGAGTTCTGCCCCGTTCCCCCTGAGCAGGATCTGTCCGTTTTCGAGCACGTATCCTCTGCGCGATAATTTCAGTGCGGCGCGGGCATTCTGTTCCACGAGGAGAACCGTAACTCCTTCTCTGTTTATCTCCCGTATGGTTTTGAAAATCTTGCTCACAATGATCGGAGCCAGCCCCAGAGATGGTTCATCGAGAAGGAGAAGCTTCGGATGGCACATAAGCGCGCGGGCAATTGCGAGCATTTGCTGTTCTCCGCCGCTCAGAGTTCCCCCAAACTGGTTCTGCCTCTCCTGCAGTACCGGAAAGAGACCGAATACCATTTCGAATGCAGAGGCGGCATCACCTCTCCCGGAGAACGAGCCCATTTCGAGGTTTTCTCTTACGGTGAGTTTCGGAAAGATCCTCCGCCCCTCGGGAACCTGGCTGATGCCCATCCTGACGATTTTGTGGGGTGCGCTCTCCCTTATGCTTTCGCCCTCGAACAGAATATCACCTGACTGTGGTTTTAGTATGCCGGAGATTGTCATAAGAGTTGTGGATTTTCCCGCACCGTTGTTGCCGATGAGAGAGACGATTTCACCCTGGGAGATCTCCAAATCAATGCCTCTCAAGGCTTCGATCGGCCCGTAAAATGTATGGAGGTCTCTCAGTTCAAGCATAAAGCTTTCTCAGTCACTTTCCTAAACGCTAACCCAAATTATTCGTAAACTATGTTTTCTGCGACAGGACATAGTATTTTCGCTCATTCTCGGTCTTCGACCTCCGAGGTATTTTGCCTCATTATTTTCAAATATACACACGATATGAGTATCGGCAAAATAAATCCGCTCAAACACCATGTCCTTTCAATATACGAGAGAATTTATGAATTATGCGATCTTTTTTAATAGTCCTTCCCAAGATACGCCTCTATCACCTGTGGGTTTTTCCTGATGTCGTCCGGAGATCCCTCTGCAATCTTCACTCCGTGGTTAATAACGGCGATCCAACCGGAAATACCCATCACAACTCTCATATCATGCTCTATCAGCATAACGGTTTTCCCGAGTTTTCTGAGGTTTTCGATCAGTTGCATGATAGCGGCGGTCTCCTGAAGATTCATTCCTGCGGTCGGTTCATCGAGCAGTATTATCGCAGGGTCTGCTGCGAGCGCCCTTGCGATCTCCAGCTTTCTCTGCGCACCATACGGCAGACTGCCTGAGAGCATATCAGCATATTCTGAAAGACCTACGAATCCAAGGTATTCATTTGCCTTTTCCCGTATTGCCCGTTCCTCGTCACTGAACTTTTTCGATCGGAGTATCGAACCGAGAAGCCCTGACTTTGCCTTGCTGTGCTGGGATACCATGACATTCTCCAGAACCGTCATCTCCCGGAAGAGCCTGATATTCTGGAAAGTCCTTGATATGCCAAGTCTGGCAATTTTGTGGGGTTCAAGCCGGGTTATCTCTGCACCCGAGAAATGAATGGATCCCTTCGTTGGTTTGGCAAGACCGGTGAGACAATTGAAGATGGTTGTTTTCCCTGCACCGTTCGGACCGATGATACTCATGATAACGCCTCCTCTTACCTTGAAAGAGACCTCTTCAATAGCCTTTATGCCCCCGAAATACTTTGATAAACCTCTAACCTCTAAGAGATACACCTTTTCCTCCGAACAGCCCCTGAGGCCTGAATATCATAAGAAGCACGAGCCCGGCGCCAAGAGCAAGCATCCGGTATAGCTGCACTTCACGCAGCATTTCGGGCAGTATTACCAGAATCAGCGCTCCAATAACTACCCCCGTAATGCTGCCCAGTCCGCCGAGAATTACCATGCAGACGATCAGCACTGATTCCATGAACGTGAAGCTTTCAGGAGATACGAACTGCATCTTAGCAGTAAAAAGAGAGCCCGCGAGAGAGGCCCAGAACGCACCGAAGGCAAAGGCATACAATTTGTAGGCAGTGGCATGTATCCCCAGGACAGAGGACGCGATTTCGTCCTCCCGTATCGCAATCCACGCCCTTCCGATCCTGGAGGCATGAACGCGCCTTATTATGAATATCGAGAATATGACACAACAGAGAACGAGATAATAGTAGGAAGCGAGGGTGTTGAGCGGGAAAGAAATTATCTCAGGTCTTGCGATGCCGGAGATGCCGTTCGGCCCCTGTGTCAAACTGTCCCAGTTGTTCAGGATCAGCCGTGTGATTTCACCGAATCCCAGGGTGACAATCGCCAGATAATCACCGCGGAGCCTCAGGGCAGGCACTGCGAGAAGAAATCCCGCGAGGGTCGTCAGGACAAGAGAAGCAGGCATGGCGGTCCAGAATCCAAACCCCATCTTCGTATGCAGGAGCGCGTATGCATACGCGCCTATCGCATAAAAAGCGGCAAACCCCAGGTTGAGAAGACCTGTGAACCCTATGATCACGTTCAGGCCGAGTGCGAGTATGATATAGATGCCTGCGAGTATTGCAACATCTATGTAATAGTCCCCGGCAAAGAGCGGGACCGCCGCTGCAAAGAGAAATGAGAGGAAAATGAGGATGCGCATCCGTTCCCGGGGAAAAAGTCCGGATAACCGTACAGAGGGCAGCATCCCCGTGATAGTCTTATGGTATTTGACAAGAGAACGGGAGAAGACGAGGACGAGAGCGACAGCGAAGAAGAAGACCACGGCAGCAGAGAGGCCTTTCAGGGGAAGAAAGAGGAATGACAGCCATAGTGCAGCAACGAGGGACTTCAAGAGTACCCCCTCTGATGTCCGTGCGGGTCTCTTCTGTGAAACGGACGTTGCCACGGTTACACTTTTTCCAGTTCTGCTTTTCCGAAAAGGCCCCCGGGTTTCACGAGGAGCACGATAATCAGGAGAATAAAGGCGTACGCGTCCTTGTATTCGGATGAGATATAGCTCCCCCCGAGGCTTTCGACGAGACCCAGAAGGATACCGCCGAGCATGGCCCCCCTTATGCTGCCGATACCGCCCAGGACAGCAGCAGTAAATGCCTTTATCCCTGCTACATACCCGATAAAATAATTTACAAGACCGTAATACATCGCGACCATGAGTCCTGCAATAGCGGCAAGCCCGGACCCGATAAGAAAGGTCACGGATATTACCGTATCAATGTTGACCCCTACGAGCGAGGCCATGACCTTGTCCTGGGCGACTGCACGCATTGCCTTGCCCATGCGTGTTTTTCTCACAAAAAACCGGAGACAAAACATGAGAATTACTGATACGACTATGATGGAGAGTTGAAGGTACGTCATCTGGACCGACAGGAACCGAAATCCTGCCGTTCCGAAAATGGGCGGGAATACCTTGTCGGTAGCGCCCTGTGTGAGCATAACAAAGTTCTGAAGGAATATGGAGACCCCGATTGCGCTGATCAGCGGGCTGAGTCTCGGGGCATTCCTGAGGGGTTTGTATGCTATTTTTTCGATGGTAAATCCATAGGAAGCACAGAATATGACCGAGAGAACGAATGTGAGTGCGAGCGCCAGGGGAAGACTGAAGGCCGTCAACCCGACCGCGGTGAAAAGTCCGAAAAATATGATGCCGAAATATGCGCCGAGCATGTAGATCTCGCCGTGAGCAAAATTGATCAGTTCAAGGATACCGTATACCATCGAATACCCGAGGGCAATGAGCGCATAGACACTGCCGAGAGTCAGGCCATTTATAAGTTGCTGCAAAAACATAGAGAGATTGTAACAGAAAAACCGCTGTTTGGGAGGTATTTCCCCCGGCATTGACTTCTCTGTGTGAATAAAATATAAAATATTTCAATGTCTATAAAAGAGTATTTCCTTAGCCTTTCCCTCAACAGGAAACTGATCGGCATGATGCTTCTCCTGAGTTTAATCCTGATATCGGTCCTGACTTTTCTCTATTCACATTATGAAAGGGCATTACTCGAAGAGCTTGAAAAGCAGACAGCGGACCTCTCGAAGGCTATTCAGGTCGGTGTGGAAGAGGTGACGAGCAGGGGACAAACCGACGAGATGAGACTGCAGTCGTATTTAAAGAAACTGAATGCAAAAGGGGTTAAGGAAATATCGATCATCAGCACCGAAGATGAGGTGATAGCGAGTTCAAACCCCATGCGGGTAGGTGAAGCGGTAACCCCAAAGAAAAAAGAGAGGATTATCAAGGCAGAACTCGGCGAGCCGGTATCGAAGGAAGGGAAAGTATACAACGTCATTGTCCCGGTAGTTGCCGGGAATGAACATTACGGGTATATTCATCTCAAGATTAACGCGGAAGATTTCTCCGAGATCCTGGAAAGCAACGCAATAAAGAGAATCATCGCAACTTCACTGGTGTTCGGTCTGGGCATTATTCTTGCGGTCTTCCTCTCCTGGCTGTATACGAAACCGATACATAAAGTGGTAAGCGCTGCAAAAAGTGTTGCCGCCGGGGACCTTACCCTTAACCTTACCACAGACAGGCGGGACGAGATCGGGGAACTGACCAGGAGTTTCAATTTCATGGTGCAGAAACTCCGTGAAGAAAGGGCGCTTGAGGAAAAACTGCGTGAGGCCGAGCATCTTTCGGGCATTGCACAACTGGCCAAGGGTATGGCCCACGAGATACGGAATCCGTTGAATTTCATTAACCTCTCCATAGATCATTTGCACGAGAAATATCCACCGCGGGAAGACCCGGAAAAGGAAGCCTTTGATTCACTTATCACGAGCATAAAACATGAGATTCAGCGTTTGAACAAGCTCGTGGGAGATTTCCTGGATTACGGAAAATATTTCCGGATGAGCCTGCGGGCAACAGCGGTAAATGATCTGATCAGCGAAGTCATCTCTCTCGTATCGGCGAAGGCGGAGAAAGACAACATCAGGATATCCTTTCATCCAGGTCAAATCCCCAGCCTCTCGCTCGACCCTGAACTGATCAAGACATGCATTTTCAACGTAATTCTCAACGCCTTTCAGGCAATGCCTTCAGGAGGGGAGGTGACTGTTGCAACAAAGGCGGAAGAACACAGAATGCAGATCGTCATTCAGGACACGGGGATAGGCGTTCCGAAAGAGAATTTATCAAAGCTTTTTGACCCCTTCTTCTCTACCAAAAGCACCGGCCTTGGTCTCGGTTTGGCCATGACGAAAAGGGTGGTTGAGGAACACGGGGGCAAAGTGGATTTCCTGAGCACCGAAGGCAAGGGGAGCACCATAACAATCACTCTGCCGCTCGCACTCAACACGTGAACCGGTTCGCCTGGTTTGTTGAGTGCGCGCAGTTTACCCAGGTGTCTCGTAGCAGCAGCTCTGCAGATTGATGGGGAAGCAAAATGAACAGGGAATTGTTCAACGAGGGAAACAGAGCAAACCCAAAACATAGTATTACTGAAACAGAGAGGGGATATGGCTACTATTCTTGTTGTGGACGATGAGCCGTTACAGAGAGATATCCTGAAGACAATCCTCGATGATGAGGGGTATGAAACCCATACGGCCCCTTCAGCCGAGGAGGCCCTGAGGATTGTGAAAGAGGTAAAACCGGATGTTGTGCTGACCGACCTCAGGATGGAAGGGATGGACGGGATCGAGTTGATAGAGCACCTTCCCAAAGAACCGTTCGAACCCCCTGCAATTGTCATGACCGCATACGGTACTATCTCATCAGCGGTTGAAGCGATCAAGAAAGGCGCATTCGATTACCTCACGAAACCGCTTGACAAGGATGTCCTTCTGATCATGATAAAGAGGGCTGTCGAAAAAACAGAATTGCTCAAAGAAAATATCCAGCTTCAGCAAGCCCTCTTTGACCGGTTTCAGATCGAGGGGATTATCGGGCATTCGCCCAAGATGATGAGAGCAGTGGAGATAATGAAGAAGGTATCTCCGAGCGCGGTGATGGTTCTTATCCTCGGAGAAAGCGGGACCGGGAAAGAACTCGTTGCGCGGGCGATCCATTATAACAGTCCCAGAAAAGTGAAGTCCTTCACCGCGGTCAATTGCGCTGCAATCCCGGAAAACCTCATCGAGAGTGAGCTGTTCGGATATGAGCAGGGTGCGTTTACCGGCGCCGCGACAAGGAGCATCGGGCTCTTTGAAACGTCGAATGCGGGAACCCTGTTCCTCGATGAAGTGGGCGACCTTCCGCTTCTGACCCAATCAAAAATTCTGAGAGTTCTTCAGGACAAAGAAATTCGGAGGGTCGGGGGTCGCGAAAGCATCAGGGTGGATGTGAGGATCATTGCGGCGACCAACAAGGACCTTGAGAAAGAGGTTGTAAGCAGGAAATTCAGGGAGGATCTCTATTATCGCCTGAAAGTAGTTACTATTGAACTTCCTCCTCTCCGTTCCCGTAAGGAAGACATCCCCCAGTTGGTTGATTTCTTCATCAAGAAATATAACCGGGAATTCGGGAAGAGAATCAAGGGCATTGAAGAGAATGC
>JAKLQR010000233.1 GCA_022013235.1 Thermodesulfovibrionales bacterium
ATTTGATCATCGGTTATTTTTTGTGTGTTAGCTGTTACGGTCATATAGGTGGTCCTTCTTATCCCACCTCAAGGGGGAGGAAAGTATTTGGGAGACGCATGAAAATATTTCTTTTCACCATAATTTCAATCTTGTTTCTCGGTGGATGCCAGTTCCCCGCCGGGACACAGAACCTGGAGACTACGACGATGAAAGACAATGCGCAACTACGTATCGCCACATTTGCCGGTGGTTGCTTCTGGTGTGTAGAATCTGATTTCGAAAAACTGCCCGGAGTCGTAAAAGTGATATCCGGATATACCGGAGGACAGAAAGACACTCCGACCTATGAAGAGGTATCATCCGGCGAAACAGGTCATGTAGAAGCTGTTCAGGTCTTTTATGACCCGTCTCAGATCACTTATGAAGAACTGCTCGACTACTTCTGGCGTCATATTGACCCTACAGATCCGGGCGGCCAGTTTGTGGACAGAGGGCAGCAATATCGCAGTGCGATTTTTTACCATGACGAAGAACAGAGACGGCTTGCGGAAAAGTCAAGGGACACCCTTGCGAAATCAGGCCGGTTTAAAAAGCCTGTTGTTACCGAAATTATTCCGTTTACTCATTTCTATGAAGCCGAGGACTATCACCAGGACTACTATAAAACCCACTCTCTGAAATACAACTTTTACCGGATAGGATCGGGTCGTGACCTGTTCCTGAAAAAAATATGGGGCAAGGAAATGATAAAAACAGATACACTGAAACAGAAATATCAGAAACCGGATGATGCAACGCTGAGAAAAACCCTCACTCCTCTGCAATATGACGTGACACAAAAAGAGGGCACAGAACCTCCGTTTCAGAACGAATACTGGGACAACAAGAAGGAAGGAATCTATGTGGACATAGTCTCGGCAGAACCCCTCTTCAGTTCTCTCGACAAGTATGATTCAGGGACCGGCTGGCCGAGTTTCACGAAACCTCTGGAGCCTGCCAATATTGTTGAACGTGTGGACAGGAAGCTGTTCATAAAGCGTACCGAGGTGAGAAGCAAACGCAGCGACTCCCATCTCGGTCATGTATTCCCTGACGGACCGAAGCCAACCGGTCTCAGGTATTGCATGAATTCAGCGGCGCTCCGGTTTATCCCGAAAGAGGATTTGGAGAAAGAAGGGTACGGAGAATACCTGAGACTTTTTTAGCATTTCTTGTGCGAAAAGTGAAATAAAAGACGGTCCTCTTCAGAGGATTTTTCTGCGGATATTTGAGGCCTCTTCTTCGGCAAATTTTCCCATTGTATAGAGCCGTATCTTGTGGCTCCTTGGGAACTCTCTTCTCAGAATAATCCTCAATTCCTTTTTGAGTTTTTCAGCCCTTACTGTGGATCTGTTCGAGACATATCCATGCTCAATAATCGCAAACTCTTCTTCACTCTGTTTTATGATGAGCACATACCGGTTCCGTTTGTACGTCCTCATGTCCAGATAATGTCCTTCGGGCAGCTTTCTCGCACGCTCAAGCACAGAATCTAAAATCGTCGTCTTATCGATCATCAGATCTATCTACAGGGAGGCCTGATATTCACCGTGATACTGAATCCTATTCCCCTCTTTTCTGTCCCGTCTTTATCCTGCAACATAAACGCATATCTTTTTTATCAAATACCCCGGAGCCTCCTGTTCATACTATTTGATAAGTTCGTCAGTAAAAGATATAGTATACCGTAAGGAGAATGAGAACGATTCCGTGGGAAAAATATCTCTAAAAGTAAAGTCAGCCCCCGGGAAGGAATTCAGCCAGAAAATTACCCTTGGCGAAGATGAATATATCATAGCATCTGAAGACCTCGGCACTGCGAGACACATTCTGACAACCCGCGTGTACTATAAAGGCCAGATTATCTCAACCTATGAGTATGATTATGCAGATGCGCTCAATCAGGCCGATCTCGAAAACCGGCTTGCAGAGATGACCAGGAAACACCACCAGGAAGCGATCAAATCACTGAAACGCGAGAAGATATCCCAGGACAAAACCTACGAAGAATACATCAGTGCCGTAGAAACCATCATGCAGAACAGGAAACCGAAGGAGTCTTTTGCCTTGTTGACGAAAGCCCTTGAACAGTATCCGAACAACCCTTTCATTTTCTCCTATCAGGGGTATCTTGACACTATGGTGAACCGCAATTTCTCAAAAGGCATTAAGACATGCAGGGAGGCATTCACGATCCTGAGAGAACAGGTCCCCTTCGGTGAAGAATTTTTTCATCCCGTCCTCTACCTGAATCTCGGGAAAGCGTATCTCGCAGCAGGCAAAAAGAAGGAAGCATATACCTCTTTTCAGAAGGGGCTCGAAATCGATCCGGATCACAGGGAGCTCCTCAGGGAGACGAGGAAACTCGGCGAAAGGAAAAAGCCTCCTGTTCCACTGCTGGAGCGCTCGAATTTGTTTAATAAACTGCTGGGTAAGTTCTTCCACATATTCAAGGACAAAGGCGTTAAATAACAGGACAGCGCTAACCCTTTTTATTCATCAATCTACCACAAAATACTGCATCTGCAGTACTCATCCTGGAATTTATGAAGAGCGTGGCTAATCAGGAGTGCTTGTGGATGTCGGGGTTCTCGCCCTCCTGTCTGAGATAAATCCTTGCTCCTTCTGACAATGCTCCGTCGAGTCCCAGCTCGTTCCCCCATTCGTCATATACCCGCCATGCTGGACCGGGCATATTCATCACCCCAGCGCCTGTGAGGGCATGCCTGACCGTCATTCCCGGTGCAAGGGCAACCGGCGTATCATTTACAAAAACATTCACGTCAGGGCGCCTCGACAATCCTCTTCTCAACTGAAGGAGCGATCACCTTCTTCTCCCTGATATAGGCAATGACACCATCTCTGAGCCATCTGCTGTAATCACTATAGACAATCTTTTCGCTCTGTATCATCCCTCCCGTTATTGAAAAATCGTCTGTTTCCTTCAGGGCATCTCCGAATGCCCTGTATCCGTCGCCTCCGGCAGCGAGAAAGTCATTCGTTGCGACCGTGTACTCACTGTCAGGTTCGATCGGTTTCCCGGCGATGAAAATATCCCTTGTTCTTGCACCCCTGGGTGAAGAGAGACTGTAGGTAAAAGTCAGGCCCGAAACCTGAGGGAATCTCCCAGCACCCTCCTCCACTGCAGATACCCCGTGTTCCAACGTCTCCCTGATGCGTCTGCCGGAAATTCTAAACGCAATAAGATAATTGTCGAAGGGCAGCGCCGAATATATGTTCCTCACAAGGATGTCCCCCTGTTTGATACTTGTCCGTATTCCTCCGCCGTTGATAATCGCAACGTCTGATCCTGCTGTCAGCCGTATTACATCGGCAACGAAATCCCCGAAATTCGTCTCGCCCTTCCTCACATTTTCTCCGTCAAGATCAGTCTCTGCTTTTCCGATCTTTTCCTGGAGCACACTATCGATTTTTTGCCGGTATTCTTTTACTGTCGTTTCGATACGTCTTTCTTCTGTATCCGGCACTGGCTTAATCTCCTCAAGATGACCCTCGCACCTGATAATTTTCCCGCCGTCAATTGTCACATCAAGTATTCCGAGGGCCTTTGCGTGTTCCCATGCCTGGAGGATTCGCGTGTCCTGAACCATGACCGGCTGGTTGAGTTTTGTGTGGGAATGTCCGCCGACGATGATATCGATTCCAGGCACCTTTTCGGCCAGTATCCTATCCGCAGGGTAACCGATATGGGACAGGACCACAATGAGATCTGCCTTTTTTCTTAACTCTGCAATATAGTCCGGCAGCACATCAGCCGGAGGGATAAAGAGCAAACCCTCAACATTCTTCGGATGGGTTGAAACCGGTGTTTCGTCGGTCACAACCCCGATAACTGCAACGGTTATCCCGCCAAGCTGCGTTATCATGTAAGGTTTCACCCTGTCGACCCCCTGAACATTCGCGCCGAGAACCGGAAAGTGCGCCGCGCTAATCCTCTTCTTCAGCACATCCTGTCCGAAATCAAACTCATGGTTCCCAAGGACCATACCGTCAAACCTCATCGCGTTCATTATTTCAAGGACGGATTCGCCCTGAAAGAGGTTAGCCCAATCGTTCCCCTGTATCATATCCCCGGCAGCAAGGAGGAGAGAGGGTTTCTCCCTGCGGAGCGTTTCGACCCTCCCCGCGAGATATGCTATTCCCCCGAGTAACTCCTCGGAGCCGAAGGGTTTGTATGGTTCAGCGAATCCGTGGAAGTCGTTCACATAAAGAATCCTGATTTCTGTCTGTACGGCTGAGACATCCGAACTCAGGCAAGCGAAGAAACAGAGAATAAGTATTATGAGCGCAAATCGTTTCATTGGAAAAACCATTATCCTTTCAAAGTCCGCCAGTTTTCATTAACTATAGTCTGTCCATAAACTCAAAGTTTGAACACCCTCCCCAACCCCTCCCATCAAGGGAGGGGGATATTTATTACCCTCGCCCCTGGCGGGAGAGGGGATTATAGTTAGTTCCTCCCCCTTGAGGGGGGAGGGTTGGGAGAGGGTGAAATATGAATACTATTTTGAGACCGTTAATAATGAGCAAAAATACTGTATCTCCCGTATTCATTCATGCGTTCGAACAGTAAATCCATGGTCTTCGTGAATCTGTGCGAGCGGGCGGCCGAAGATGAAGAATTCATGCTCTTTTTTCATCCCCAGTTCATCGATTGCATAAGAGCGAAGCGCATTGTCTTTCTGCACCAGCGCAACCAGCTCTTTAAATATTCCTGACTTGTCAGATCCGGTTGAGAGAGCCGACAGGAGGTTCTCAACTGCACTGAAGGGGCAATCCAATTCATGCGTCTGAATTATCTCTCTGATCGGGTCGCCGGGATTTATGAGATCGAACCTGCAGAGAGTGTTTTTTCCGATAACCGTCATGATCTGCGAAGGGTCCCAGCATTGGAGAAGACTGCATTCGAGAAAACGGTGCGCATAGATGCTGCAGAATGACTTCTCCTCATCAAAAAAAATACAGGTCCAGTCTGTTTCCCTATCGATTATCTTTACCAGTTCCCGGGGGACAGGTTCTGCTCTCCCTGAAACAGGGTTGTACGCTCTTTCGCCCTTCCTGATCGTCATAAGGTGCTGATGACCCGCATGGCCTTCCATGAGTATCCTTGTATCCTGTTTGTGAAGGACCGGTCCTCCCTTGCGGCAACAGGTGCCGCACCGGATACATTGAGTGATCGTAAGATGCGGAACTTTCCCCATACGAATATTATTGAAGACGTTCAGGATCTTTTATTCTGCCGGTCACGTTGTTCCCGTGAATAGATTTGCGTTCCCCCGCACAGGAAAGAACTTCAAGAGAGAAGCTGCTATTTCTTCTCAAGGACTATCTTATGGTTAAGGAGCGATATCTCCCGCACTGCTCCGTCAAAAACTTTCTGCTCTCCAAACAGGCTCTTAAGATAAATCTTTCCTGCTTCGGGCCTCAGAATATCGACACTTTCCAGGTAGAGTATTTCCTTGCCATTCTCATAGACATAGGCGTTTGCTTCACACATGGTTACTTCTCCTTTCCTATCTCCTGCCTGACAGCCTCTATAATCTTTTCGATCATGTGGGGGAGCGGCTCCTTTTCAACACCGATCACTTCAATACCCTCCTGGTTGAGCGCCAGAAGTATTTTCTTTGCCTGCGATGACGCAACCGCTTCTGCCATCCCTGAGGTAAGTTCCCCTAACATCGCATTGGGGAGAACAATGCTGAGGGGGCCTATGATCAGGTTCACTCTCGGGGCATTCCAGATAATTGCGTTTACCCCTGTTGCTCCCTTGTCTGCCCTCGATTTCATCATGGCCGAGGTTGCAGCAGCATTAGTTCCGAGGGCAAGGATTTCGACAGAGTCACCGAACTCCTCTCTCAGCCGTTTCACGATCAAGCTGCCAATGCCACCGCCCTGCCCGTCAACAACCGCTATCTTTCTCACTTCATAAGTATAAAAATATCCCCTTTCCCCTGTCAAACAATAGATTTTTTTATGCCGCACATTGTTCAGATGAATTTTTCTATAGACTTTTCCGAATAATTATTATAATTATACTAAGGAGTTACGCGGCATGGAAATCGGGAAAATTAATTCAATTATGTCTACCGATGTGATCACGCTTGGGCCTGAAGAGTCTCTTATTTCAGCCGTCAAAATTATGAGCGAGCACGATTTAAGCTGCGTTGTTGTGGTCGAAAACAATACGCCGACAGGGATTCTCACCGAGAGGGACATTATTTATCTGATGGACACCCGGTTGGATTTTAATGCAGTAAGTCTGCAGCTCGTCATGCAGAGCCCGGTTATTGCTCTTTCAGAAGAAGCGGAAATTCTGGAAGCGGCGAATCTCATGGTAATTAACGGCCTGAGACGTCTTGTAGTCGTAAATGATGCGCACCATGTAATCGGCATCGTTACCCAGACCGACATAATCAAGAACCTGAGCATCGACTCCTTCGTCAGTTTCAAGAAAGTTGAGCAGATTATGAATCAGCGGGTCGTCTCTGTCATGCAAAAGGACCCTCTCTCAAAGGTCATTTCAATCATGTCGAACAAACGCATCAGCTGTGTCCCTGTTCTCGACGATAAGAAACCTGTCGGGATCGTTACCGAACGGAATATTACCAGGGCTATAGCCGGTAATATCGCTTCAAAATCTGTGCAGGAAATTATGAAATATCCGGCTCCTGTCACCGGAAAAAACATCGGTCTCTATGATGCGACGCGGCTGATGGACGAACAGGGAATAAGCAGCCTCGTTGTGGTTGACGGCACAGGAAATGCCGTGGGTATTCTCACCAAAAGCGACGTAATAAAAAATCTCAGGGCAGACTATATAGAAATCCTTAAAAATATGCTTAAAGACAAATCCCGTGCACTGATCGAATCGGAACTGAAATACAGAACCCTTGTCGAACAGTCGCTGGAAGGCATCCTTATCCTCCAGGATGGTCTGATTCAATTTGTGAACCCAACCCTCCTGAAAATCCTGAACTATACAGAGGGAGAGATCATCGGGAAGGATATAATGCGTTTCCTCTGCCCGAACGAACGCGGTCTCCTTTCCGAAAACCTTACCATACTGGAGAATGGACAAAAAGTAGACACTCCCCTTGAAATCAGGATGCTCCACAAAAATGAGGAATGTCTGTTTATGGAGGTCCTCCTTACCCAGATACATTATGAAGGCAAGCTGGCGGTTCTCATTACTCTGAGGGACATCACCGAGCGGAAAAAAACCGAAGCGGAATTGAAAAGACTCGTCATTACCGATGACCTGACCGGTATTTACAACCAGCGGTATTTTTATACCCATCTCAATAAGGAAGTTGAACGCGCAAAAAGGCATGAGAGGTCGCTCTCCCTTCTCCTCATCGATATTGACAAATTCAAGGATTTCAATGACAAGTATGGTCATTGGGAAGGTGATTATGTATTGAAGAGGCTCGGGGATATATTCCTGAAGAATGTCAGGGATATAGATATGCCGTTCAGATACGGTGGAGAAGAGTTTACCGTCATACTGCCTGAAACGAGCTTTGAAGAAGCGATTTTTGTTGCAGAAAGAATCAGAAAGGCTGTTGCACAGGCCGTTTTTTACCCCTTTACACTCGAGGGTCAGCCCGAAGTCGTAAGCAAGACCGTCAGCATCGGAGTCGCAGAATTTCACATGGATGATACCATGAAGAGTTTTTTGAAGAGGGCCGATAATGCCATGTATCAGGCAAAGAAGAGAGGTCGGAATATGGTTGTCCACCTGATAATCATATAGAGGGCACCTCCTGAGCATATCGTCTTGCGGTATGCTCAAGGAAAGAAACCAATCTTAACCTTTAGGAGGTGCC
>JAKLQR010000234.1 GCA_022013235.1 Thermodesulfovibrionales bacterium
GCCAGAACAAAAGAGGCAACCATGAATGCTGTCAAACATTTATAATTTCCCACTCATTGTTATGCAATTTTCACTTGTCTGTAGCCTTATAATATCACCATACGCAATTTCATCTGCTTCATTAAGTCGACAAGCTTTCCAAGAGCTGTTCCAATTCGTTTCTAGCCAAATTAATTAATTGTCTAGCCCGGAATGCCGCAAAGCGGGATGATTCCCATAGTTTCTCTCGATTTGAAGCCCACTCCATCAGGATGGGTAGGGCATGTCCCGAAAAGTCTTTATCCTTCCCAATGCAAATACCGCCGTTTACATCCAAATCAGACGGAATGCAACCTCTCGCGAAGGCAACAAATGGTATTCCATTTTTAAGCGCTTCAAACATAACAAGAGGCTGGGCTTCATTTTTGTATATTGTTGGAAACAAAAAGACATCTATATCTTCAAAAAACATTTCTTTTTCTTTGCCGAACACCGGGCCTCTATATTGCAGAAGGTCTCCAAATTCCAAGCGCGCGTTTTCGATAGCACGCCTTTCAATCTCCGATGTTGCAGGACCTGCTAAGATTAATTTCGATGCTATATTCTCGGCTAGTAGTTTTCGAAAAGTCTCAATAACAATCAACAAACCCTTCTCAATTGTCAAGTTGCTGAGATGTCCAATGGTCAAATACTCACTCTGGCGACGGCGCGAGATCGACGGTGGTGGGAAGAATACCGCGTTAGAGAGCTTGATAACATTTTCGGCTCTGGGATAAACGTAGCAAAACTCTCGGCGCATGTTGTCACACAAAACGATATGTGTTGCCCTTTTACTAACTAAACTGACCAGAAGTTTCATTCTCCAGTCTTTCCGCGCTATGTATGCCCATGAATGATGATGCAAAAAGATATTAAACCCAAACAGCTTAGCCAAATTAGAGAGTAACAGCGTATAATACATTCCCAAACCAGCGTCCACTGGCATGTAAAGACGTTTAGCGGGTTTTGCGGAGACCCTTACAATTGATAAAACGCCAACGAAAATCTTTATTGCCTTACGAATAGTAAAAGAATGTCCCTGCTTGCCCGGGGAAGAGAGATTCACGAATTTTGTATTGCAGCACACCTTTATTCTGTTTAGAACAGCTTGGGTTACCATAGGCATGCCTTGAACTGGCGGAGGGAGTACTCCGATTACCAAGACAGTAGTTAAGCCCCTTTCGGAAAAGCCTAAGTTTCGGCAAAAAGTCATCGTCATTCACAGTAAGGAATAGACAATTGGTTTCCGCCATTAAATCAGTACAAATATGCTGTTGTTGATATGTTCATCAGATGTCCCCATCTTATGATATCTATTGTCCTTCGACTGGAACACACACTGCTGGTCCAATGCCTTTGCGTCGCATTGTCCTTTTCATCTGACAATAAACCTGATGTATTTCTACCGCACTTTATCAAAGGTGCATTCAAGCTAAGTGCCTGATTACGTGAGTCATATTAAGCTGATTAGCGATCGGAGATCGGCCCACATCATCCTTGCTCCTGATATCGCCCTTCATGGCCTCGACCTCCGAGGTGGAATAAGGGGTGCCATTTCCGGCTGAAAAATCATCAAGAACCTACGCCCTCATCCCCGAGCGAGCAATTTTGAAACCAGGTTCTATCCAATAAAACCCAGGCCGCCGGTAACCAGAACAGACTTCTGCATCCATTGTGCCTCCCCTGTCAGTTTTTCATGACTACCTCCGCATGGAAACTGGTATGTTTCAAAGCAGGCGGTAAAGGCATCAGCCTGTCTTTCATATACCGCGAACCGAAGACGATCTCGCCCAGATCAAGGCCATGCCTCTTCACTAACTGTCGCAGTGTCCTCGGACACAGCCAACAGGTATGCTCTGGATTGTTGGCGACTTCTTTTTCGAGGACCGCTTTGGTTATATTTTTCCAATACCACGGATTTGGAGTTGAAATAAGCAACTTGCTGCTCCTTCCCATATGGCGCTTGCAACTCTCCAGAAACCCATGGAAGTTCTCTAAATGTTCAATAAGGTCGCCTGCCACGATGACATCAAAGGTCCGCCCAAGGTCAAAGCATTGGGCGTCGGCCATAATGACGTTAAAGCCCTGCCATCTCAGATATCTGACACCTTTTTCGTAAAGATCAATGCCTACGACACTAGCGGCTATTTTTAGTATGGCTTTATGTAGCCAGTATTTACTTTTGTAGTTTAATGGATTGTGTTGAACGCAACCGAGGTCCAATACATTTTTGTTACGACAATATTTCACCACAAATTTGATCTTGTGATCATCAAACGCGATCAAGTCCGAGGAGTCCTTTTCGTCGGAGGCTCCCCGCATTCCTAAAAGCCATTGTTTTTCCTGATTCATCCTTTGACGCCTTTGACCACGCTACTGTAATCTGCTTGTTTCACAGCTACCTTCTTCCCGGGCGGCTTTGCATTATTTCCTCAATCGCCGTCTCAAAGTCTTCCGCCCACCGCTCCGGCGTGTGCCCAGCAATCTTTTGGGCAGAAATGGCCCCCATTTTATCCCTGAGCGCTGGATCAACGGCCAGCCTTTCCATCCTCTCTGAAAGGGCCTTGCTATCTCCCGGCGGCACGATATAGCCATTCACGCCATCTTCCACCCGCACTCTAATTTCCCCGGCAGCACTGGTGCTGATGATCGGCAAGGAACAGGCCATGGCCTCATCCACCACCAAGCCATAAGGATCTCCCAGAGTAGGAAATACAAAAATGTCGGCAGCAGCATAAAAACGGGGCAATTCGGGTTTTTGGTGAAAACCTGTAAAAGTCACATTTTGGATGGACTCTATTTCGCATTTCTTTTCAAGCAGTGCATCATCGTCTCCATCGCCTACCAGCAAGAGGCTTATTTCTTGATCAAGTCGTTTTTGTAAGTCGCGAAAGGCATCCAAAAGATAATTGACTCCCTTGCCCCACCAAAGCCGACCAACGTAGATGAAGGTAACACCGCTCAGGCCCAATTGACTGCGAAGCTGACCACGCTGAGCCCCGGCCGCCTCACGCTCCTTCTGGAAATGTGCCACGTCTACACTGTGAGCCACATAAAGGATCTTCTTATCAGCGACACCATACTTACGCGTAAAGGCGCGTCCATCTTTCCCCACAGTGATGATTCCGTCTGCTAAAGGAAAAATCTTTCTCTTTAACCATTCCTTCCACCAGCGCCGTTTTACCCATCGGTCAAAGGTTACTTCAACCCAAAATCCTGTGCGCACCCCCCGCCAGTGGGCGATCAGCCATCCGAGAACAAAGGAGGCTTCAGCATAAAGACTCACGAGAACGTCTGGGCGGCGATCTGTCAGCAAAGGAAGCGGGAAATGAAGGTTCTGGCCTCCGATCTTTACGGTTGGCATAAACCGATAGCGAAACCGCCACGTCGATGGCTCCACGTCCCAGCTTCGCTCGGGGTGTGTGACATCGTTAAACCACGCCTCGAAATCCAAGTTTCCTCTGTCTGAAAGGGCGTTGAACCGATCTACCATGTAAGGAGCAGGGATATTGTTCCAGTAAACGACTCGGGGGGTTTTGTTTCTTGCAGGCATGATACTGTTTCCAGGGTGTCAGCCCGACGTCACATCAGTACATAGGGAGGGCATCCTTTTTATAGTTTCCCTCCTTATTTTCTTGTTTGAACGCCTAACCGCCTCTTCCTTAACGTTTCGACCTCGGTACAGGGCCGAGGTGATTCTTTTTCATTGGACCAACTTGAGCATCTCACATTACTTGATGGAACCACGCGGATCGTTGAAGCGGACAGTGATGGGCTCCTTTCGCTCCAGTGGTGGAGTATCCCTAACAATCGAGCATTAATTGCAAAGGTCCAGCCTCGAATTACCGCCTACTGGTGATTCTTTTCAATAACGTTTGTGGTACGGATTATAGAATGTTTGTTCACAGAGGACCGTGGTGAGTTCTCAGACGATGTTATTCTCCCAAGAGGCAACCGTCGTTTTTTGGTCATTAGGAGCATAAACAATAGGATTGGAACAAAATAGGCAAACGCACTCATCAAGGACCCTCTAAGTATGAAAATTTGGTAGCCAGCAAAAACCGGAATCAAAACATTCAGTAGCCTCACGTCGAACTGAGGGCATTGTAGATACCATTTTTCAAATCTGTAGGTGAAGAATCCATATACACCAAAAACAATGAAAATTCCGAGCAGCCCACCGTCCAAATAGGCCTCTGCCCATAGCGGGAGCGACAGATTCGTATACTCGTAACCCCGATCCTCAGCCACGAGTTGGCCAGAGGCAATTGGCTTATCAATCCACATACTGCGCGGGATCCAAAAGAACATTGTACCGATTATCTGCTGCCCACGAGTCTTACCATGTTTTTCGACGTACTCCACCGTATTTACTATTTGTTGGAACGAATCATAATCTCCCTTTTTGACCAACTGCTCGGAGATGGTTTTAGAGCTGATTAAGGAGCGGATATCGGGCGAAACCGTATTGCGAAAAAGGTCGGCAAAAGGAAAGACAAATATGAAACTCAAAATTATCAACGTGGCCCAGAGCCCGAAAGACCTCTGTCGATGCCAGCGCAAGCTCACAAAAACGAAGCTAAACACGATAGTCCCTATCCAATATCTTGCGGAATTTACTGGATTATTTACCAGTAGATTGAATACTATAAGTATCAAGAATAATGCCTTAGATAATGTATTGAAATGAGGATAGTGGAAGCCTTTTCGTTTGTTGCTTTGCCATAGGGACCACAGAAAGAGCAGCCCCACAAATACGGGCACTCTAAACAAAGCCGACACCATTTGAAATTTAGCTTGACTATCCCCTTGTGCAAAATCCATTAGTGCAATAAATCGTTGGTGGCGAGGAAGCAAAATAGTTACCAAGCCGCCCAACTGTATTATGAGCAGAGTTGTAATTACCACCGCTACTATGCTAAAAAAAAGAGTTCTAGTCGAGTCTATTATACGTGGTGCATTTGATTTCCTAATGAACGCAAATGAATCCGCGAATTTGGAGCTAGCTAACGATTTGCCTATTTCATATGAAAATAGGCCTACGAAAATCGCAAGAAATGCAAGCATGATTGGTCCCGTCATATAATGCTCTTCCCATGAAAATTGCCGGGCGGTTAATTGTAGTGTTGGTACAAGACCAAGAAAGATGTATACATATATCCAGAAGGTCATGCTGAGCATTCGCTTTTCACCACGGACAGTAAACATTCCAAGACGAATGCTACTGTATAAAATAACGCCCCAAGCCATAATTAACCCCATCCCAAAATTGATCGTTTCCAGCTCAGCAATCAGAGAGATAGGGAGCAAACAGCCCAGGAAAAATACAATTTGCATTCCCCAGAACAGTCTCGATAGCACCTTTGGTTTACGGTAAGGATAGGTTCGTTGTGTCATCAGGAAATTACTTTAAAAAGTACCCCTGCAACGATTAAAGACAGAAAGTAGCCAAGAACTACGGCTCCCGCCAGGCCTATCAAGTTATAAGTGCTAATAAGCACGGGGACAAAAACGAAAAGGAATGGGTACATAGCGATTTCCGCCCAGGTTGAAACTTCTGGTCTGCCCAAACCTCGCATTCCCTCCACAAGGATTTGCCGCAAGGATTCGAAGTAAGCACTCAAAAGCAGCAGGCGGGCGATTGGAATTGACTCTGAAAATTCTTTTCCGAAAAAAAAGGGGACCAAGATTGGCATTAAGGCTATGAGTATCAGGACGACAATGCCATTCAAAATAGACACGCCAACGAAAAAACGCCAGATCAAACGCTTCCCAGTTCCGGTATTTCCCTCTGCTGCCACCGAAGGATAAGCTACCATGCCTACGCTCTGAGCGATAAAACGGACAAGATTGGTGAATGCCTGTCCCACCACGTAAATGCCTAATGCCACAGGCGAGATAAATAGACCGGCAATCAATTGGTCCAGTCTAAAATTCTGCAAGGGTGATGCAGTTCCCAGAAGTCCCTTTAATCCGAACTTAAGCATCTGCGAAAAAGAGGACGAATTTATAGCCGCACTCTCCTCGCGCAGTCCTTGGGCTTTCGTTAGTGAAAATTTGAGCGTCAAGAATCCAACCATAATATTGACACCGACCCACGTTACTGCAATTGTGGGTAATGACGCAACCTGGATCAGAAAGATCAATAGAACGCCGGCAGCGTAAAGTGTTGCAGGCATCAGCCGCATGACATTAAATAGCCTATATGTTCTGCATCCCTGCAGAATTGCCAAGCCATACTGCTGAACCAGCACGCCGGGAATGACAGCAAGCGTCAAGTAGCCTGCCAACGCGACCTCTTTTGGCTCGTGATGAACGTACAGGGTTACGATCATAATGTGAATCATAACAAGGACTAACGCCTGGCCGAAGAAAGCAATCTTAAGCGGGTTATAGACCTCAGCTGCTCGCTTATTATCTTTTGCGATAAAATAAGTTGCAGCCTGGGGAAGCCCCAGGGTACCTAACTGGGAAAGTATGGCAGGAAAGACCATAAGAAGCGCCAAATAACCTCGCCTTTCCAGACCTAAAGCTCGCGCCACCAGGATACCGCTGATAATCAATACTGCCTGCCCGGCAATACCCGTTACCACGGACTCAAATGTCGCCCGGAGAATTGGAATATTAATACCGGATTGGAATGTCGCAGGAATTTTTAGGTTCAATTTCATGTTAAATTTGGCTCAGGGTCATACCATGCGGCCCAACACCGAAAATTTAGGCGCTCCAGCACATTCCATCGCTGTCTGCTCTGGATAGCGCACAAAAACCGTGTTTTGCGACGCGGTATTTATTCCTTTGAGGCCCACCATTTTTCGTTCAAAAGGAAGATACCTTACAGGAGTGAACCCATAGCTTATGATCTTTTGGTAAACCTCTATGTCACTGTGGCCATATTTTATACCTAATCCGTTCAGTTCGACGATAATAGCTTTTAAATCAGATGATTGAAGTGTACGGTGGGCGCCTTCGATAACATAAAACTCAAAACCTTCTACATCTATTTTTATTAACTTGGGTACAGCATTGCCAACAAGCCTATCAACAGTGTCTACTTTGCACTCAATCGTACTGCCTTCATCAGCGTTTTCTTCAACCACATGGTTACCGCTATCCGAGGATGAATTGAAACTTACCATGCCTCTTTTATCCGCCACCCCAATGTTTCTCGCATCAACAATGCTTGAAACCCCGTTCAATAGGATGTTTTCCATAAGCACACTAAAGGTAATGGGAATGGGTTCAACAGCCATAGTTCGCGCACCGACGGACGACGCAGCCAGGATTGTGTAAGAGCCAATATTCGCTCCAATGTCCAGAAATAAGTCATCTTTCCGCAAAAAATGTAAAAGAAAGGCCATTTCTTCAAATTCCTGGAGACCACAGTAAATATTCTGGGTGGCGCCTGTCATACCCGGTTTCACAAGAAGTCTGGCGCTATTAACAAAATTTACAGCGACTGGTCCAGGAACAAGCCTGCTGCCAAGCTGCCATAAAAACCAACGCTTTAATGCTGATAGCCTTCTATTGACATTCAACGGATGACGCCAGATGAACCTCAATGTTCTGATAAGTAACAGAAAATGCGTAAGTGGGTTCATTGAAGAAAGAAAGCTGGAAGGGAATCAGGTCTCCGTTTGACTCTTAGTTGTCGTATATGGATCGAGGCAAGCCCCAGTTAAATATTAAAACAAAAGTATTTAACGGGGAAAGTATAAGTAATTGGTTTTTTTGTGAGGTTTGGGAGGTGAGGGGGCCGCAAGATGTAAAGGGTATTGGGCAAAGAGCAAAAGCAAAAACTCAAAGTACATAGCTCCCAAGTTCAATAAAATTTCACCGAGTGCAACTGCCTCTTTTGGAGCTGGTTGTCGTTTTTTTTATCCGATATTTTATGCATGGGATGGGGGACATTTGGATTGTCGATTTTCGATTGATTATTGACTATTGATGATTATGTCTCTCGCCCCAGTACCATTTCCCGAAGCTACACCGGTGAAATAGGTTCTTCGAAATTTCACAAGGCC
>JAKLQR010000235.1 GCA_022013235.1 Thermodesulfovibrionales bacterium
CGGTACGACAACGACTTGTGAGGCGCTCTGGATGGGGGTGCCGGTTATTACACTTGCAGGAAATACCCATGCGTCCCGGGTAGGGATGAGTCTTCTCACGAATATCGGGCTCCCTGAACTTGTTGCCAAAACATCCGAAGAATATATCTCTATAGCTGTCAATCTGGCTTATGATTTGCAAAAGCTGCAGTCGCTAAGGGCAAGTCTCCGTGATATGATAGCAAATTCCCCGTTAACCGATACAAGAAGGTTTGTAACAGAGTTGGAGGAGGTTTACCGTGGGATATGGAGAGACTGGTGCAGCCGGTGACGGATGTCAGGAAGGCAACACAAAGAGCCATTGAGCAACTCCGCTTTGGAAACTTGCAGATAGGAGAGAGAACATGGTGAATCAGAAGTTGAGATATTTTTCTGTAGAAAATGTAGGATTTCTTTCAAGGTGTTTCCGTGTGATTTAATAAAAATCATGGTACTTATTTTTTTTGTATGAAAGCTTTCTATCAATGAGCCGTAACAGGTAAACTAAAAGTTAGATGAAAAGACATACAATCAAAGACTTTGAACACTTTCTGATGATCGAACAAAAAAATCTGTTCCATAATATCTCTGGCTTGGAAAAGGACTATGATTTGATATTGGACCTGGACAGGTTGTATCTGTCGTCTTTGAATGTGACGCTTCCGGAAGATTCCAACATCATGATTCCGGCGTTCCTCTATCTTATTTCGCACCAGGAATTTTACTATGGAATGGCATCGTTTCTGAGGCTCCACAAAACCCAAGCGCTACGCTGCCTGAGAGTTGCACTTGACAGTACGTTCACGGCATATTATTTATTGAAAAATCCAGAGGAAACAGACAGTTACCTTCAGAAGAAAGAAGATGTCTTTCAGTGGGAGAAACTCTTTCGTAATATAAAGATGACGATACGGAATACTCAAAATAAATTCCCGCTGGTTGTCGGGTTGACGGAAGTACATGATTTTTGCAGCAAGTTCGCACATGCTGATCCAGACGGGATTTTCCACAAGTATTATATGGACATTGATAAAAAAATATTACGGGCGGAATATTTCGATTATGATAAAAATCATGATGAGTATAAGAAATGGTTTGTGTTTTTTCTATTCTATTTTTTTAGAATATTTATGATTTACTGGAATTCAATGCTTAAAAATAGTGCTGGGGGGATGAGAAAAGAAATAGCCGGGCTAACAAAAGATTTCAGAAACAGAATCGATGAGTTAAGGAAAAAGTATCCTTTGCCCGATCTCCCAAGAGCCTAAATTATTAAAAAGATCGGAGGACGAAATGGGTGAGTTACCAGTGCTGGACCTTACTGTGGTGAACGCAATTAAAAAACTTATGGAAAATATCGAGAACGATATCAACCCGGGCAACAGTATGGATGATATTGCAGATTTAGTTCATGATCAAAAATTAAGCAGGAGGGTTATATATATACCACTCTTACGATCTATATGTGATCTGTTAAGAAAAAAGGGATACCCTGCGACAGCCAACTTGTTCATTAAACATTGGCGTCTCGAAACAAACGAAAAAGAATGATGACGAAGAACATGGTCTATTTCTGCTCGCATTGGCTCTTGCGCCGGTCCCTTGAATTTCGCAGGGGGGGGCGCAAGCATTTCATGCGGGGTCTGATATTACTATGCGTAGTCTTGCTCATGAATTCATGCGCTACAACGTCGTTATCCTCAGTCTGGACGACCGATTCTCTTAAGAGACATCCTTTTGTAAGTGTTCTTGTTGTGGGTGTCATAGAACCGCAGGAACTGAAAGTGTACTTTGAAGCAGAATTCGTCAGGAGACTCCAGCGCAAAGGGGTAAACGCGGTAGCCGAGCATACTCTTACTCCAAAGGATGAGGACAATGTGACACTGGAAGAGAAAGAAATAAAATCAAGAGTTCAGAAATTGGGGATGGACACGGTTCTTATGGCGCGTCTTCTTTCTGTTGACGATCTGGTCGGATACGAAACGTATCCGGTAGAAGTGAGTGCCGGAAATCTATACGGATACTATGTTTTTTGCTGTCAGAATATTGTACAGATCGGCCGTATGGTAAAATTCGAGACAAAAGTCTTTGAGGCGAAGAATGGAGAACTGATATGGTCAGCCTTGTCAGAAACTGCCCTCAACAGAAACCGCGAGATTTCTGCAGAGTCTTTTATTGCTGCTGTCATCGATGATTTATCTGCAAGAGGATACTTGCAGATAAATCCCTGAGAAATGGTGTGCTGGATCATTAATAAATAAGCGGTGATATATAATAGAGAAGGGTTAGCGGGAGAAAAGAATCCGTCGGTTTCTCTGGATCTATTTCATAGATGTAGATTGAAGAGATTGGAAGTCTGAGAGGTCAGTACAGAGAGTTACCGAACGTAACCTTTTTCCCGGTTTTTATGCCGTAGGCTACTTTGCTTATTGTTCAACGGTCTCATAGACCGGTTATCTGTTTGGAATAGAAAAATCTAGAATGCTTCCATTATAATGGCGGTGCAGAGAGATATCTGTTGAAAATCCAAAAGAAAATCCAATCGGCTATTAAATATTATCAAACTGGAAATCTGCTGCAGGCAGAACGTATATTCAGGAAAATATTGAAAGCCATGCCACGCAATTTCGAAGCATGCTATTATCTGGCTAAGATTCTTCACGACACTTCACAATGGGAAGAAGCTGTCGCTTATTATCTAAACTCCATTGAACTCATGCCGGATTTTGCAGGCCCATATTATAACTTAGCCTCTCTGATGAAGGAGAGAGGTCAGCTTGAAGAAGCCCTGAAATGGTATAAAAAAGTCATTACGATCGACCCGGAATACGCTGAGACATATAATACGATCGGGGGTATCCTTCAATTGAGAGGACGGATTGAAGAAGCCGAAACTTATTTCAGGAAAGCGCTCGCTTTCAAGCCGGATTTTGCGATGGCCCGCAACAACCTCGGGAATATCCTTTTAAGAAAAGGAAGGATCGAAGAAGCCCTTATTTGTTATCAGAAGGCAGTCGAGTTGAATCCAAATTATGCAAAAGCATATTGTGGACTTGGAATGGCCCTTCAGGAAAAGGACAATTTTGATGAAGCTGAAATAAACTACCGGAGGGCATTACAGATAAATCCAAGTCTTGCCGAAGTGTGGAGTAATCTTGGAAGGGTCTGTCATGCAAGAGGAAAATTTGAAGAAGCAGAAATGTATTACCGGCGGGCACTACAGCTGAAACCTGATTTTACTCCCTGTTATGGTAATCTCCTCCTTCTCCTGAATTATAGTCCGCGTTATGATGCACGATCTGTTTTCACTGAGCACTTGGGGTTTGCGAAGCAGATTGCCGAAGCTTTTTATCCTGCCTCCCCGCATTATGAGAGCGACCTTTTGCCGTTACGCAGGTTGAAAATCGGCTATGTATCACCCGATTTCAGGAGGCATTCCGTGAACTATTTCCTTGAACCTGTGCTGGCATCACACGACCACAAGCAATTTGAAATCTTCTGTTATTCGGATGTCATGAATCCCGATGTTGTGACGGAGCGTGTGAAGGGATACGCAGATCAATGGCGGGAGATTGCGGGAATACCGGACTTAAATGTTGCCGAGATGGTGAGGAAAGATAGGATTGATTTATTGATAGATCTTGCGGGACATACCGGTTATAACAGAATGTTGGTATTCGCCAGAAAGCCGGCGCCTGTGCAGATAACCTGGCTGGGATATCCCAATACGACAGGTCTTTCGACGGTAGATTATCGGATTGTCGACGGCTATACTGACCCTCCTGGTCTGACTGATGCGTATTACGCCGAGAAGCTTGTACGGTTACCTCATAGTTTTCTGTGTTACTTGCCC
>JAKLQR010000236.1 GCA_022013235.1 Thermodesulfovibrionales bacterium
AACCCCTCGACGATCGCCTGATATTTTGCCTTTGAATCCTGAAGGGCTTTTTCTGCTTCCTTCCGTTCGGTGATATCCTGGACTGTTCCGATCATGCGCACCGGCTCGCCGCTTTCCCCAAATATCACCTTGGCCTGTTCATGTACATGACGGAGCGTGCCTTCAGGGAGAACAATTCTGTGGTCAATGTTGTAAGGCGCGCCGTAGATTGCTTCGTTCACCGATTTTTTCACGAGCGCTCTATCATCGGGATGAATGGTAAGCAGGAACGCATCATAGGTCGCGCCAAACTGTCCGGGGGTCAATCCAAAAATACGGTAAATTTCTTCAGACCAGTATAGCTCATTCGTCAGAATGTTCCAGTCCCAGTTTCCCAGATGGGCAATTTTCTGGGCTTCGGCAAGGCGCTCATCGCTCGCACGGAGGGCCTCTTCAGCCTTCTTTCTTTCCGTGAGGTCCCTGACGATCGTCTGGAGCCTTTCCTGGTCGATCTTTTTTGCGCTCACTTCAACATCGATAAGCATTCCGTCTTTCTGCCGGAATCTCCTCTGGATAATAACCCTCTCTCCGGCAAACACTTCGCTTATCTTCAGCGGATGCGTCCGTAAATCCTCTTCCGGAATAATATCCCCTACGTTCAGCCTTATGAGTTCTTCCCGTGCATAACCAAGCATATGGCATGCAGTCATGTTCACTTCGGTAATGTTTCCTTCTCTGTCGAGGATGAATATGCCGTCCGAGGCCTGTTCAATGAGCATCCGGTATTTCCGTTCACTTTCCATGAGATCCCTGTTCGCCCTGATCAGTTCCTCTGTCCTCTCCTGTATGCGTTTCTCCATTTTATCATGTGCGTTTATGAGAAACTCTTCGTTTTTTTTGTTCATCAGGGCTATGGCTGCGAGTTCTCCAAAGCTAGTCGCTATGCGAATATCGTCGTCGGTGAAATCCGACCGTTTATTCGCAAGGCCGAGCAACCCTACGACCTTCCCTTTTATTTTCATGGGGACCATGAGCACATTTTTTAATTCCGCGTGTCCCTCCGGTATGTACTGGATGTATTCAGTGCGCGGGAAGTCGTTTTCACAGGATGCTTTTCCGCTCTTATGCACAACCCCCCTCAAGCCCCGGATTGGCATGGGATGATTCGGGTCGACATTGCAGGGCATCTCTCCTGAATCCAGATACGCAACTTCGTTCTGCTTTCCATCCTCGCTTACGAGCGCGATATACCCTGCTTTCGCTTTTGTGAGTTTTTTGCATGACTGAAAAATAGCGGAAGCGGCATCCTGAAAATTATGAGATTCAAGAACGACCTGTACTCCCGCGAGCAATGCATCGGTTTCCTTCTGGTGTTTCCTGATGGCTTGGAGTCTCTTCAGAAGAGCAGGCGCTGCAGGTTCCGTCATCGGTTTTGGTCCTGCAGATTCTGTTTTTTTGAGGTTATTTTTACTCTTTCTTTTCTGCACCTGGTTGTTCCAACAATTTGAGTTTGCTGACCTGTTATAATGATTATACCATTGTTTCGTGAGGTGTTCAGAATGAGAAAACTTCTTGTATTCATAGCGACAGCATGTTCTCTTTTTTTGCTTCCCTCTTTCAACTTTGCGGAAACGCTGGAAGACGGCTGGGGAAGGGCCCTTTCTGCAGATAACCGTCTTCTCGCAGCAAAAAAGAATGTCGAATATTCTTCAAAGATGCTGGACGCGTCAAAAGCATTGCGGTTTCCATCCCTGACTCTTGACAGCAGTTATACTCTGCTCAATCATTCACCTGCCGCCGCTGTTGATAATCCTCTCATGCCTTTTAGCCAGATTCCCATGTCTGAAGACAAGAGTTTTTCCTACACTACTTCGGTATCCCTGCCTCTTTTTACCAGCGGCCGCATCAGCAGCAGCATTGATGCTGCCGGTTCCAGCCTCAATGCTGAACGTCAGAATGAGAAGACAACGGTCCTTGATCTCAAACTCAATGTTGCAGACGCATATATTACCGTTTTGCGTGTACGTCATCTCGTTGAAGTTGCCGAAAGCAATGTAAACAGCCTTGTTTCCTATACGCGTGATGTCTCGAATTTCTATGATCAGGGAATGATTACGAAAAACGATCTTCTTGCGGCACAGGTTGAATTGTCCGATGCCCGCCAGCGTTTCATGCAGGCGGAGAACAGACTGAATATCGCAAAAGCCTCTTATAACAGACTGACAGGACGTGCGCTTGATGCAGAGGTCGCGCTTGACGATCTTTCTGCCGAACCCGCGAAAACCCCGCTGAATGAACTCACCGCACTGGCTCTGGAAAAAAGGCCGGAGTTGTCATCTTTTGAAGAACAAGCAAAATCCCTCCGTTTTCAGGCAACTGAAGTCCGCTCACTGGTATTGCCTCAGATAGTATTCAAGGGAGGTTACAGTTATACACAGAACCGGTATCAGGTATATGAGGACCTCTGGTCCGCCACTCTCGGCCTGAGATGGGATCTCTTCGACGGAGGTTCCGCCCGGCATAACGCCGCAGCGCTCATCCTTAAGTCAGAGTCTCTCGACAAACTCAGGGCAGACCTTTCCTCGCTTATTGCCCTCCAGGTGCGTCAGGCATTTCTTGACCTCGATGAAACACTCAAGCGCATAGAGGTCACCCGTGAGGCAATGTCGCAGGCAGAGGAAAACCTCAAGGTTGCAAAGGTACGATACCGCGAAGGGGTCGGCACGAATACGGAAGTGCTCGATGCGGAAACGCTCCGCGTGAAAAGCTACAGCAATTACTACAATGCGGTATATGACGCCGTTCTGTCCAAATTCCGCCTGCAGTACGCGACCGGTGTGCTTTAGTTCATAGAATTCGTAGTGAACTCTTTTCCGATGGTTGTCATTATCCGGCTTGACCAGGTAATCCAGTTCTTTTTTAATCAAAGATTTCCTCGATGCAATGCATCGAGGTTAATGTTTTCTTATTCTGTCATTCCCGCTTGTCGGGAATCCTTCTGTGGCAGTACGTTTTACACAACAATATAGGAAAGCAAAAAGAAAGATTCCGGACGAGCCGGAATGACATCTTTGATACCTCGTCCCGAAAGCATTCGGGACTGCAGGGTCAGGGGAGTTCATTAACTTTCAATACTGGATCCCCCGATCAAGTCGGGGAATGACGGAGAAAGATATTGAATAACTTTCAGATCTTTTGAGGATTAATTAATAAGTTTCAGTCAGTGATTTCTGACGTACTTCCCCTTACAATCCCCGCGAGTATCTCCTTGTTGCCCTGAACATCGGTTGTGGTGACCATAGTCCGGATAGAAAATACTCTTAACGCGTCAGAAACAGAAAGCGTTCCTTCTCCGGAATCTTTCCTGCCCGCAAAAGGGAATATATCAGGGCCTCGCTGACACATACAGTTAATATTCACACGGCATACCTGATTGACCAGGATATCCGTCAGTTTCCGCATTATCCCGGTGTCTTTCCCGAAAATACTCGCCTGCTGACCGTAACTTGATTGAATAATATACCGCACCGGTATTTCAATGTCGTCGAAAGGCACAACCGGCACTACAGGCCCGAACTGCTCCTCACGATAAATTCGCATATCTTCATTCACGGGATAAAGCAAGGTCGGACGAAATAAGTTTCCCTGTACAAATCCGCCGGACCTGTTCATGATAAGGGCTCCATGTTTTTTTGCATCTTTCACAAGTTCGTTCAGAAACACCGTTCTGTCCGGTTCCGCAAGAGGGGTGATCACGACGCCCTCTTCCCAAGGCATACCGCACTTCAAACGGTCCATCTGTTCTGCAAAACCATCGAGAAATTTACCGGCAATCTTCGAGTGCACAAAAAGTATTTTCAGGGCGGTGCACCGCTGTCCGTTGAAGGCAAGACTCCCCTGAACGCATGCTCTTATCGCAAGCTCCATGTCTGCATCCGGAAGGACGATCCCGGGGTTCTTTGCCTCCAGTCCCAATATAGACCGGAGCCTATGAGGTTTCGGGTGCATGCTCTTCAGTTTTTCCGCAACCCTGCTCGAACCGATAAACGCAAGCACATCAACCTTCCCTGTGCGCAATATGGGGGGAATGATCTGTTTTCCCTCCCCGTACACGATATTCACTACGCCCGGAGGGAATGAAGTCAGGAATGCGCTGAGCAGCGGATAGTGAAGGAGGACGCCCAGCTTCGGGGGCTTGATCACCGCAGTATTCCCCATGATCAGCGCAGGGATGAGTATTGATAATGTCTCATTCAGCGGATAGTTATAAGGTCCCATACAGAGCACTACCCCCAACGGCGCCCTCCGTATATGACCGAGAATGCCCTGTTCTTTCACGCATTGCGAGGAAGAACGGTCAAGACTTTTCACCGCATCAATGGTGTTCCGGATGTACTCGGCAGTGCGGTCGAATTCCTGCAATGCCCCTTCCCGCGATTTCCCTATCTCCCACATGAAGAGCGTGAGAATCTCTTCTTTTTTCGAGAGCATCTCTGCAAGAAAGGTTTCAACACACGCGATTCTTTCACGGACAGACATCGAGGGCCAGCGCCCTCTTCCATTATCATATGCGGAGATCGCAGCCTCAAGGGCTTCCATAGATTCCTTTTCTCCGAGGAGCGGATATGATCCTATCACCGGCTGTACAATTCCAGAAGTAGTTGTCACATATATGGGCGAACGGATTTCCTGCATCTCCCCGTCCCACAACCGCAATTCTCCGTTAATCAGATATTCCCGCTGCATGACCGGACTTTTCAGGCAGAACCGTTCCGGTATCTCCGAAATATCAGGGAACAGATCATTAGTTTTGTTTTCTAACACTATGTCCTTCATAACTTATTAACGGTCTCAAAATAGTATTCATATTTCACCCTCTCCCAACCCTCCCCCTCTACAAGTCGTAGACCCTCAAGGCGGAGGAACTAACTATAATCCCCTCTCCCCCGGAGGGAGAGGGTAAGGGTGAGGGGGTCATTTATGTGTTTACTATTATGAGACTGTTCATATCTATGGCTTCCTCTCCGAAATCAAAAGTTCATTTTATTACAGAAACAGTTCTTTCCACAAGAGGATGAACTTAAGGGGTCGAGAGAATATGCTTTACAGGGTGGATTAGAAAGTTCTGACACACGATATATTTATTGGCATTATGTCGTATTTCTCACCTGCAGGGGTGAAGCGCAGTGGAACACCGGTCTGGTGCAAAAAATTGTTAGGCATCTTGATAATAATTTTGCAGAACACTTAAAAGACCGTGAACATCGCCGGGACGGCTACTACTTGAAAAATCAAGAGGACCAAGTCCTATTGCTCGTCCTACTGCGTCACAATATTTCTGAATATTCTCCAGAAAAACATCGAGTTCCTTTTCCGTTAGAGCGCCAAGTACATCCCCACTAATTTGATGCTCCCTATCAAAATGTGCAAGCCGTTTATGTCGAGCTGGAATAATCTTTTTTCCGTATGTCAATAGCGACTCTGATATACAGCTTATTTCTTGGCACATAAGCCCTTCTTTTTTTAACTGCGAATTAATAAGTTTGATGGATATATTCTCTAAATATTTTCCTTCTCGCTTTGTTACCGCTGGATCCATCAACTTGCATACCTGCAATATCCAATCTCTCTGCATGATTTCAGCTATATCCTTAAAGAATGTCGATGCAACTTTTATCAATAGCTCATCATACCCGGAAAAGAACAAAGCATTATATGTATTGAAATTCCTCCGAATAATTATGCAATGATCTCTTAGCATTACAAAATCATTTTGAAGTTTCATTTTTCCCATAGTAATTGCCTGACAAGTATTTTATGCTGATTCTATATTTGATTCAATAATTTTAAGAGAATAATTGGGGTATGGTCTATTTTCTTAGCATACTCTATTTTCACGGAGAATCCTGCTCATAGAGAGTTCTTATGGGGTCACACCACATTTATTGGTATTATGTCGAATTTTGCACCTGCAAAAAAGTTACGCCTTTAAAGTACATCTGCCCGGAGAGAGTCACGGCATTTAATAAAAAGGGTAAATATCATTTAAAGCAAACACCGGATATTGCTTCCGAAGATTTTTAACTCCTCCCTCAATAATCTAAACTTTTCCATGGTAATGCAAGATTCCTACTCGGAATAAATATACGGAATAAGGACCAGCAATCAGTATAGACGGTTTGTTACCATATTAGTATGCATGTTCTTTCCATAGGGATAAACAAGGAGAAGGAATCTCTCTATCGATGGGCATATGTTCTTGCTGTTGTCACTATTTTCTACAATATCCTTGAAGGATTAGTATCTATATATTTTGGTATAGAAGATGAAACTCTGGCTCTCTTTGGGTTTGGCTTGGATTCATTTGTCGAAGTAATCTCGGGTGTCGGTATCTGGCACATGATTAAAAGAATCAGAAGTAATCATGATAGGAACTCCGACCATTTTGAAAGGCAAGCACTCAAAATAACAGGAACAGCTTTCTATATTCTCTCGATAGGTCTTACAGCGACAGCTCTAATAAATATTTATCTGGGTCATAAACCTGCAACTACATTTTGGGGAATAGTTATATCTTTGATATCAATTATTACCATGTGGCTTTTAATACATTACAAAATCATAGTGGGGAAACAGCTTGATTCTCAGGCAATTGTTGCAGATGCCAACTGCACAAAAGCCTGTTTGTATCTTTCAATCGTTCTTCTTTTATCAAGTGGGGGATATGAATTGACAGGAATTGGAGGACTTGACTCTCTTGGTGCAATGTTTATTGCTGGGTTATCACTTAAAGAAGGGCGTGAATCGTTCCAAAAAGCCAAAGGATTATCTTGTACCTGTCAACATAGCTGTTCGAATAAAAACTGATAACCGATCAATACAGCAATATTCGAGTTGTAGATTATATCCGGATTTTGTAGTATTTTGTCCTTCCTAGTAGTTCACACCATTTAAACCTGATATAATTATGCAAACTACAACTGATATGTAAGAGATGAAAATAAGGATTAGATATGACAGACATTGATAAAATTCTTAAAGAATACGAAACAGCTTTAAAGAAGAAACGGGAACTTTCAGAGAGGCTGAAACAAACAGAGAAAACAGAGCCAAATTATTCTTATCAGATCTGGATAATTCGTGATCAAATTGCCTATTGGGAAGGA
>JAKLQR010000237.1 GCA_022013235.1 Thermodesulfovibrionales bacterium
CCGGAAATCCTCACTGTGGATGCCTTCATAAAGGATGCCTTCATCGAGGTCGTTGCTGAGTCGCGAGAGGATAATATAGGGTTTTTCTTCAATGATCTTCTTTGCTTCGTCTCCTGTCCCATATGAGACCGGGAGCAGATAGACATCGGGAAGTCCTTCTGTATAGACTATTTTTATAAAGAGGAGATAGGTTTTCGAAGAGTATTTCCCTACGGGAACATTTTCGATTATTCTGGTCTGGCGAATTTTCCGGGCCTTCCCGCCGAACCACCTGCAGCCGGAAATATATGACGGCAGAATGTCCTCTTCAAATTTTTCCCTGAGTTTACCCTGGAAAACAGTTTCCCAGTTTCCGTGTATACTCAGTTCGGGTACGGGGCTGAATAAGTCGCCAAACCGTATCCCATCTTCCACTTCTTCTTTTTCGAGCGAAAACCAGAAATAGTCGTAGAACCCGAGAGTGAGCGCGTACGGGGTGTCTTTGATCACAGGAAATTTATTCCTGCTGAAGACCTCTTCCGGAGTATAGCCGGAAAAACGCGAGAGGTCGAGTTCAACCGGCTGGGAGTAACGGGACAGGTTGACCACCACAAGAATAGTCTCATCCTCATATTGACGGATGAACGCAAGGATTTTCGGATTGTCGGAGAGCAGGAACTCGATGCTGCCCCGTCCGAATGCCTTGAAGCGTTTTCGCATCGCGATAATCCTCTTCATCCACCAGAGGAGGGATGACTGGTTTGCCTCCTGATTTTCTACATTGACCGCTTCGTAATGGTATGCAGGGTCTATGATGACCGGCAGATAGAGTTTCTGCGGGTTGGCCCGCGAGAACCCCGCATTTCTGTCGGCGCTCCACTGCATAGGCGTCCTCACCCCGTTCCTGTCCCCGAGGTAGTAATTATCACCCATGCCGATCTCATCTCCGTAATAAATAACCGGCGTTCCGGGAAGCGAGAAGAGGAGGAAATTCATAAGTTCTATCTTTCGCGAATGGTTTCCGAGAAGAGGGGCAAGCCGCCTCCTGATGCCTAGGTTTATTCTTGCGCTCGGGTCGCGGGCATAGACTTTGTACATGTAATCCCGCTCCTCATCGGTGACCATTTCGAGGGTGAGTTCGTCATGATTTCTGAGGAAGAGCGCCCACTGGCAGGTCTCATGGATGTCCGGAGTCTGTTCGATGATATCGATTATCGGGAACCTGTCTTCCATCCATAACGACATGAATATCCTCGGCATGAGGGGGAAATGGAAGGCCATGTGGCATTCGTCGCCGTCCCCGAAGTAACTTACCGCGTCTTCGGGCCACTGGTTTGCTTCTGCGAGAAGCATCCTGTTCTTAAACTTGCTGTCGATATAGGCGCGGAGTTTTTTCAGGAACGCATAGGTTTCCGGAAGGTTCTCGCAGTTTGAATGTTCTCTTTCATACAGGTAGGGGACCGCGTCCAGCCGCAGTCCGTCGATTCCCATGTCAAACCAGAAGTCGATAGCCCGGAGCATTGCTTTCTGCACATTCGGGTTGTCGTAATTGAGATCGGGCTGATGGGAGTAGAAACGATGCCAGTAGTAAGCCTTTGCGACAGGGTCCCATGCCCAGTTCGACGTCTCGAAGTCTTTGAATATTATCCGTGCGTCTTTGTATTTTTCAGGGGTGTCGCTCCATACATAGAAGTCCCTCCAGAGTGAACCGGGTTTGGCCCTTCTCGATTTTTGAAACCACATATGCTGGTCCGAGGTATGGTTCAGCACAAGCTCGGTAATGACCCTGATGCCTCTTTTGTGGGCTTCTCTCATGAATTCCTTGAAGTCCCTCAGGACGCCATAGGTGGGATGAACATTGAGATAATCGGCGATATCGTAGCCGTCATCCCTGAGCGGAGAGGGATAAAAGGGGAGAAGCCATATGGCAGTAACCCCGAGATTTTCGAGATACTCTAATTTCCGCGTGAGCCCTTTGAGATCTCCCGAGCCGTCGCCACTGCTGTCAAAGAATGCTTTGATGTGGAGTTCATAAATAATCGCATCTTTATACCAGAGCGTATCGTCTTCAAGAAATGATTCTCTTTGTGCCATTCCCTTCCTTCCTCACATGAAATAGTCGAAATCCGTCTCGCGTTTTAACCGTTTCCGTATCCTGAAAATACAGGCAGGAGAAGTATTGGGGTTTATTTCGATATAATTCCTTTCACCCTGCCATATGTATTTATCGTCGCCGATCAGATCATGGACCAGGTAAGGCTGAAGGGGGTCTATCCCCAATTCGCGGATCGGGACCGTTATCCATCCGGAATGCGTATGGAACGGATCAAGATTCACTGCAATCAGAATAATATTCTCATAATCTTCAGTGTTCTTCCCGTACGCGAGAATCCGGTCGTTGTCGATGTTATAATGCCTGATGGTATAGGTGGTCTGGAGCGCGGGATTTTCTCTCCGTATCGTGTTGATCCGCGCGATGAAGTCTTTCAGGTTGCCTTCCCTGTCCCAGTCCCAGTTTTTCAATTCATATTTTTCTGAATTCAGATACTCTTCCTTCCCCTGGACGGCTTCGTTCACGAGCAATTCAAACGCAGGGCCGTATATGCCGTAGCTTGAGGAAAGCGTTGCCGCAAGCACAAGCCTCATCATAAACGCGTTCCTCCCGCCATACTGAAGATGTTCGGGGAGAATGTCCGGAGTATTCGGCCAGAAGTTGGGCCTGAAAAACTCCCTCGCATCTGTTGTGGTGAGTTCGTTGATATACTCCCTGATCTCATACTTCGTGTTTCTCCAGGTGAAATAGGTATAAGACTGCGTAAACCCTGCCTTTGCGAGGCGGTACATGACTTTTGGCCTTGTGAATGCCTCTGCGAGGAAGATGACTTCGGGATACTCGGCCTTTATTCCGGTTATGAGCCAGTTCCAGAACCGGAAGGGCTTTGTGTGCGGATTATCCACCATGAATATCCGTATCCCGTTTTCGATCCAGAAGAGGAACACCGCTCTGATCTCATTCCATAATCCTTCCCAGTCCTCAGTTTCAAAGTTCAGCGGAAGGATGTCCTCATATTTTTTCGGAGGGTTCTCCGCATATTGGATTGAACCATCGGGGCGCCATTTGAACCACTGCGGGTGTTCTTTTACATAGGGATGGTCGGGAGAACATTGCAGGGCTATATCCATGGCCACTTCCATCCCGTATTCTTTCGCTTTCCCGACCAGCCGCCGGAAGTCTTCCAGGGTCCCGAGTCCGGAGTGGACCGCCTTGTGTCCCCCTTCCGCCGAGCCGATAGCCCAGGGGCTTCCGACGTCATGTTCCGTAACCTGGAGTGTATTATTCTTCCCTTTCCTGTTTGTTTTCCCGATAGGGTGGATGGGTGGGAGATAAAGGACATCAAACCCCATCCTCTGTATTTCGGGAAGGACCGCTTCGCAATCTTGAAAGGTGCCATGCCTGCCGGGCTCACGGGAGCAGGAGCGGGGAAACATCTCATACCATGTGCTGAACAAGGCCTTCAGCCGTTCGACCGCAACGGGCAGTTCTTTTCCGTACCGTGTTGCATCCCGCATGTCGGGATATCTGTCCATAACGCCCCGCAGTTCCTCGCTGAGGGCATGAAGAATAATTTTTTCTCTCTCCTTCTCCTGGCTGAGAAGATGAATGCTCTCATCGAATACCGCCCGTTCTTTTTCAGGGGCCCTTTCCGCAGCTTCTTTGATGAGGCCGATGCCGATAAGAATATCCACATGAATATCCTGCCCCGCATCATATTTTTTCTGCAGGTCCCTCTGCCAGGTGGCAAAATGGTTTACCCACCCGGCAAGCGTGTAGAGGTAATTCCCGGTTTCCCGTGCAGCAAATTCACCTCTCCAGCGGTCGTTCTCGATATGCGCCATGGGCGCTTCTTTCCAGGTACGGCCGCCGCTTTTTTTATAGAGAAGGCGCGCGGACAGGGAATCGTGGCCGTCGGAAAAAATATCCGCTTCTACCTTCATTTTTTCTCCGATAACCCGTTTGACCGGAAAGGCTCCCCCCCCGATCTCAGGCTTCACATTTTCGATGACAACCCTTTTTCTTCCGTCACTCATATACACTCCCTTTTGGTATGACAATTAAAAGCATTGCTGTGGTCAATCAAGGATTACTTGTTTAACTATATCGAAAAAGAGGGCGGGTTACAAGGTCAGCTCTTTTGCCCTCCGGAATCCGGAATATATACAGGCCGGTGAACAGGAATAATTATAACTACAAATATAAATAATTGAAGTCACAATATAACATATATTGTGGTTACATTGCAACTGTTGCCGCGGGTTTTTGTCCGCAATTTCAATTTAGAACATACGGCAGACACAGTATTTTTGCTCATTACAAGATACTGGCCGGTTCAAACATCATCGAGTTAAATAATTTTTGAGCACTGTCTGTAGATCCTCACTGAAAACTGACCATCTTTTGACTACATAGTTCATCAAGACACAAACGTTTTCAAGTTTACCGAGGTTTTATCACTTTTTTTATCAAGTCCTTACGGAAACTGATTTCACAGAGGCGAGGCTAACACCTGCGGACACGCAACGGAGAACTCTCATCCAAAACGGTGATTTCCGATAGGAACAAACCGCGGCCAAAAATCTTTCAAGATGTTGCTTTTGATGGGTTATTCATCACACTCAACCTGCTCTTGTATTGAGAAAAAAGCAGAGATAAGATGTAATAGGGTATGGAGATATTATCCCAAAGGTGGCATGAAGCGCTTCTGAAAAGGAGGTCGAGGCGGCTATATGAAGCGCGATTGATCTCTGCTGAGGTTTCCGAAAGGCTTACAGTCGCCTGTAACGAATTTCGCCCATTCGATACAGCAAGGGCTGTGTTTACCGAATGTTCAGAAAAGGTGTTCAAAGGCATAATAGGTGCCTACGGTAAGATCAGAGGTGCACAATTCCTTATTGCCTTCATCGGAGACACAAGTGACCCTCATGTAAAAGAAAAGGTCGGGTATACCGGTGAAGGCATCATACTTGAAGCCACGGCCCTCGAGCTTGGGACGTGCTGGGTCGGCAAGTCATTTGACCATGCAATTGCCTCCTCTTTCGCAACGATCAGGGAGCACGAGCAGGTCTTTGCGGTTACTCCTGTAGGTTATGCCGCAGCAGAAGCATCCTTTGAAGAAAAGCTTCTCACAGGCTTCGGGCAGACCCACAAGAGGGAATCCCTTACCGGGATGGTGAGCGGGCTGCAGGAGACCGAATGGCCGGAGTGGATCAAGGCTTCTCTTTTGGCAGCAAGAGTTGCTCCCTCCGCAGTAAATAGACAGCCGTGGCGCTTTTTGGTGGAATCAGACAGCATAACCGTATCTGTGGACAATTTGAATGACAGCTACGGCATCTCAAAGAGACTTGATTGCGGCATCGCAATGCTCCACATCGAAACTGCGGCGCGCGTCTGCAAAGTGGGAGGAAAATGGGAGTTCCTCGATCCTCCTGGAGTGGCTAGATTCATAGGACGCAGCTGAGATCATAGTTCAATTACACATGAGACGGATTCTCCACATAGATATGGATGCATTCTTTGCCGCTGTCGAAGAGAAAAAGTATCCTGAACTAAAAGGCCAACCTATAGTAATAGGTGGCTCAGGAGATCCCACAAAAAGAGGCGTGGTATCAACGGCCTCCTATGAGGCACGGAAATATGGAATACACTCGGCGCTTCCTTTGAGGGCAGCATACAAACTATGCCCTGAAGCTGTTTTCCTTCCTGTAGACTATGAAGATTATTCAAGGGTTTCTCAGATAATCAAGAATACCCTCAAAGAAACATCGCCCATTATGGAAGATGTTGGTATTGACGAGGCATTCCTCGATATATCTGAGATCGATAAACCGTCGGAGGAGATCGCACAGCAGATCAAAAAGAGAATAAAGGAAGAGACAGGTCTTACCTGCTCCATAGGAATAGCTTCAAACAAACTCTTGGCAAAGATAGCTTCTGACATGCAGAAACCTGACGGCCTTACCATTATTAAGGAAGAAGATATAGAAAGCCGTATATGGCCATTACCAGTCAGAAAACTCTGGGGCGTTGGACCAAAAACAGAGGAAAGTCTGAAGGAAGTAGGAATAAATACCATCGGGGAACTTGCATCGATGCCGATAGACAGGATGGTTGAAAGTTATGGACAATCATACGGCCATTATCTGTATGAAGCATCAAGGGGAATAGATGAGAGCCCTCTCGTCACTCATTGGGAACCAAAGTCTGGAACAAGATAGGGTCAATTCTTTCCTATAAGTCTGGAACAAGATAGGGTCAATTCTTTCCTATTGACAACTGATCCTCAATCCTCTCCATCAGCACTCTTAATCCCTTGTCTTGCTTGAGTTTCTCCCGCAATCTCTTTCTTCCCTGGCTGACCGTGCTGTAGTCCACTCCAAGCATCTTCCCTATCTCCACTCCCGTCAACCCGCCCCGCCGGTAAAGGACATCCATCGCAATCTGCCTGACGGAGCCTCTTTTCCTCTTTATTTCCTCCATGGTCATTCCCGTAACTTTTTTTAGGGCACTTTCGATTTCACTCCCTGTCCCGTATCTCCTGATCTCTCTCATCGGAGGGCATTCCCTGTCTGTCTTGTCCCTAAGATATGTATCTTTAACCCATTGAATAAAATTTGCGCTGCCCAGAACGCTTTGCCCTATGATTTTGTCCCTGATCTCGATCCCTGTAGCAATGTCCCCTTCAATCCTTTTCCTGTATGCCCTGCGCCCTCGGTCATTGTGCCCTCCGTACTCTTCAAGCACCATCCTGTAATCTATTATCCTTTCTTTCCGTTTCCCGTCGATATATCCCCCGAGGCTGCTCCCACGGTAAGCAAACAAATAGTCACGCCTCTCTTTCTCCGTCATTGATTTTGTCTTCACAGTCCTCACCGGGTTCAGGTGAATGTACCGAGACAGTACCGAAAGATAGGTATCCCTCTCCACAAGGATGCTCTTATACCTTCCCTGGTAAAGGTGGCCCGATCTTCGGTGCATGCGGTTGTAATATCCCGTGTACGTGATGTTGAAATGTCTCATGCACTCCCCAAGATTGCCAAGGGGTGTTTCCATGAGAAGATGAAAGTGGTTTTTCATCATGACGTAGCAGAAAAGTTTTACGCTGTATATGTTGATGGACTGAAAGAGTATTTCAAGGAACCTCTCCCTGTCCTTATCGTCTTTAAATATTTCTTTGCGCTCGTTGCCCCGGCACGTAACGTGGTATATAGCTCCGGGGTACTGTATGCGTAACGGTCTCGCCATGGGAATTTATAGCATAGACTTTATTATAGTGTCAATAGTAAAGAATTGACCCCATTGCTTTCGGCTATAGCAAAAGAAATTATCAATCGCCTGATAGAGAGCTTTGGAAAACCGACTTTGGCCCCGCTTAAAAAGATGTCAGACGAGGAATGCGAGAGTTATCTCACGAGTCTTCCTGGAGTCGGAAAAAAAGTTGCTCGCTGTGTAATGCTTTATTCGCTTGAACGACAGGTTTTCCCTGTAGATTCCCACTGCTGGAGAATTTCACACAGACTAGGGTGGAACGGAGCGGGCGATAACAGCGGGCATTGCAGCGATACAGCCTTGGATCACTTACAAGCGCTTATTCCTCCTGACTTGCGGTTTTCCTTGCATGTAAATATGGTTTCACACGGGCGAAAAATATGCACTGCTAAAAAGCCTAAGTGCAGTGAATGCAGCATAGTAACCTTTTGTGAAAAAATCGGGGGACAAAAGTTTGACCGCGCCTTTTAATGGCGAATCTATGTAGATGCACTTGACCTGCCCGACGAGAACTAAAGGGGACAGTTCTATTTATTCCTTATTAATTGCATTATTTTTCATTTAATTAGAACC
>JAKLQR010000238.1 GCA_022013235.1 Thermodesulfovibrionales bacterium
CCTTATTCTGTCATTCCGGCTTGTCCGGAATCCTTCCGGAGCATATGTTCTATAAGACAATACAGGAATGCAAAGAAAGATTCCGGACAAGCCGGAATGACATCTTTGATACCTCGCAGTTCTACTGCGGGGTAGTTCATTTGAAAAATTTTTTCCAGCTAAACTTAGGCTTGATTTCAGCAAGGAATACTAACTCAGAAGACATAAATCATTTCTTCTGTTGTAATTCGGTTACTGATATGAAATGTGGTGAATCTACCATTCAGTCTTATGTATTCCCTTTACATATATATCCTACAAAAGAAAAGAAGGATTTATTCCGTATAGAGGGAGAGACAAGAGAACCAAACATAAAACCCGAAATCTTCAAGTCCCTATCAGGTGCTTACAAGAAAGAGGTTTCCCCTGAAGAAATCTTTTATTACATTTATGCTGTCCTTTATTCCAAGATATACAGAACAAAGTATGCAGAGTTTCTGAAGATAGACTTCCCGAGAGTGCCGTTTACAAAGGACTATAAACTGTTCAAGAAAATGTCTGATTATGGGAATATGCTTGCTGATTTACACTTGTTGAAATCACCCGGACTTGATTCACCGATTGCACGGTTTCAGGGGAAAGGTGATAACCGTGTAAAGAAACTGAAGTATGATGATAAAGCAGGAGTTCTATACATCAATAAGGGGCAGTATTTTGAAGGGATATTACAGGATGTATGGAACTATCAAATCGGTGGTTATCAGGTCTGTGATAAATGGCTGAAGGATAGAAAAGACAGAGTACTATCCCTTGATGAGATACGGACCTATTGCAGGATTGTGACAGCAATCCAAAAAACTATTGAGATACAGAAAAACATCGACAGCCTCTATGCGGGAATAGAAATATCGGTATTAGGATAATTTCTAATACTAAAAGTTTAAATCAGATATTTGGTAACATATAGACAAAAACCATAGAGGAACTGAAAGCGGGAGTATGAAAAAACAACCACAAAGAGCAATGGCGCTTTCACGTGAGAAAGTGATTTCAATTCTCAAGAAAGAACTGCCGTATCTTAAGGACAAATATGGTGTCAAAAGGATATTTCTGTTCGGCTCTTTCGCAAAAGGACAACCGGGGGGAAAGAGCGATATTGACATACTGGTTGACCTTAACAAACCGTTAGGTCTTGATTTTGTGACACTTGCAGACAGACTTGAAGAAGTATTGGGCAGAAAAGTTGATGTTGCGACTTACAACCATTATAAAAGGAGCTTTCAGAATCCCAGATACAAACACATAGCTAAAGACATCGAAAAGAGTCTGCTCCATGTCTAAAAAAAGGAGAGATAAAGATTTCTTCGGCGACATTAAGGAACCAAGTAATCTTTAATTTTCAAATCTAAAACGATATCTCTGTCCCCTTATCCATACTGTAAATGGGCTGTATGGTGTAGTTCTTTACCCGGGGCTGCCGTATTATAAAGTCCGTTCTGTGCCAGAGGAAAACCCATGGCGAATCGGCGACGATCAACTCCTCCGCTTTCTGATAGAGCGCATTCCTCTTTTTTTCATCCATCGTCAGACGGCCTTGTTCTATCAGCGCATCCACAACGGCGTTCGTATATCTTGTTCTGTTTCCTGCCGGGCCATGGTTGGCTGAATGGAAGAGCGGGAAGAGGAAATTCTCGGGGTCGGGATAATCCGCCCACCAGCTCAAATAAAAAAGGTCTGCCTCTCCCCTGTTTAGTGACTCTTTGTATGCGCTCCATTCAAGCTGTTTTATCTGCACGTTCAACCCGGCGTCCATAAGATACGACTGTATTACTTCAGCTATGTCCACAATCTCCTGGTCCGCCGTTATATAAAAATTAACCGTACTGTTCTGAAACCCCTCTTCGGCAATAATCTCTCTGGCTTTTTGCGGATCATACCGATATGGCGACCAGAGAGCCCATTTGCGCATAATATCCGGCACCGGTCCGTCCGCGAGCCTTCCGCGTTTCTCATAAATGGTGTTGAGAATCTTCTCCCTGTCGATTGCAGACGCAACGGCTTTTCTTAAACGCGGATTATCAAAAGGAGGACGTGAACAATTGAACCCAAGGTAATAGGTATTCAGTCCCTCGATGGATGCAATAAACTGACGTTTCGACGGATCACGTCTGTATCGTGCATATTCCGCTGCGGGGATGGTCAGGAGATCAAGATTCCCGAGTTCAAATTCACTCACTGCGGTAAGGTCTTCAGGGATAATCCGGTACAGAATACCGTGCATCTTTGCCGGCCTGTCGAAGTAATCGGTTCTCCTGTCGAGGCGTATCTCCCTGTTCGGCTGCCATTCTTTCAGGAGAAACGGTCCTGTTCCGATTGGATGGCTCGAAAAGTCAGGCCCCCATTTCTCTACTTCTTCACGGGGCACCACATATGCAGAGGTCATGGCCATGAGGTTCAGAAACGGAGAGAACGGTCTCTTCAGTCGAATCGCCAGGGTATGGTCATCAAGCACCTGTATCCCTCTGACCTCAACTGCTCTGCCCTGTATAAATTCTGCCGCACCGAGTATCTTTTCGAATACCCAGGTTGCGGGGGATCGGTTCTCCGGATGCAGTATTCTTTCGAAGGAATATTTAAAATCGCGGGCCGTTACTGTCCGACCGTTCGAGAACTTTACCCCTTCTTTCAATTGAAACGTATAGTGCAGACCGTCAGCAGATAGTGTCCAATTCTCTGCGATGTCTGGCTCTATGGTGAGGTCTTTCCCTATTTTCACCAGCCCGTTAAACAGCTTTGCGGCAATCGATCCGCCGGTTACATCGACAATGAAGGCAGGATCAAGGGTCGTTGGATTTGTATTCAGTCTGTAATAAAGATATCCTTCGATCCGGTTTTGTGGAGAGCAGGCGGTGAAAAAGACAAGGACACACAGAACGGTTCGCAGCCAATGAACTGAATTTTTCATATTTTTCGGGATTATCAAACTCGTTCAATCAGAGGTCCCGACTTGAGCCGGGACCGGGAATGAGCAGAAATACTCTATCCGCCGTTGTTCAAAAAGAATTACAAAGAAGTGCATAAATAAGACTACATTCCCCCTCACCCTAGCCCTCTCCCTCCAGGGGAGAGGGAACTTAATAATCTCCCCTCCCTTGAGGGGAGGGGACAAAGGGGAGGGTGAAGAATATGTATCCTTACTTATAGCCGCCTTAATAAAGTGTTAGAACCTCAGGAACGCTCCGATATTGCCGGCTTCCCTGAGTTTCTTGTTTTTGGCAACGACCTCAACCAACGCTCCCTGCTCAACAACCTTCTGGGCAATGAGATCGACGATATACTTGACCTTCTGCATTTTCCCCTTGCAGTAAGGACATGAAGCAATATCATGAGAATTCAGATATCCGCATTGGCTGCAGGATTTCCCCGACAGCTTGAAGTCTTTCAGCATGACCAGTTTCATGATACGGCCTTCCTGGAGCGCATTCAGCACGTCTTCGACGCCGAGCACTGCATTCTC
>JAKLQR010000239.1 GCA_022013235.1 Thermodesulfovibrionales bacterium
ATAAGCTTGATACCCCTGCCCCATTTCTCTATAAAATGAACACGATGAAGCATCTCTGCAATCAACTCGTTTCTTCTCTCTGAGACCATCTTTGTCCTGATGGTCTCTATGGTCAGCCCGCCATAAAGCAACCCCGGGCTCCTTATTTCAACACGGTCTTTGAAAACAGCGATGTTAACAGAATCAAACTCGCGGTAATCCCTATGGCAGAAGGCATTGATTATTGCTTCCCTGAAAGCCGCCTTGTCAATCTCAGGCACGTCTATTCTTCTCAGCCCCTCCAGTTTCATGCCGATATGAATATTTTTCAAAATATATTCCTCGGCTTTTTCGATCAGGAAAAAGAGGTCTCCTTCAAAATCCTGCATATCAATCGTAAATGATGTGTCTGTTGTGCCGAAAACAGCGCACCTGAGACGTGCATTGGGGAAAAATGCCTGAGGCTTTTTGGCGAATAAGATCACGGCTGTATTGCAAAGCTTTCCGTCAGACAGGAGCTTTAATTTTTCAAGGTCATTGCGGAGAGCATCATATTTAAGTCCGGCGTTTTTTAAGAAAGATTTCAACTTCTTCGCACTTATATCTGAAAGTTTTGCTTCTTTGCAGATTTCAGTATCCCATCTCAACTTATCTTTGTTCTTTTTGAGAATCAGTCCTTCGAGTTCTTTTGCGCTTAACTGTCGGTCTTCATCCGCCACTCTGATATATGCCCTGCCATGAGCATAGTAGGGGATGTCGGTTCCTTTGAATTGGACTTTAATGCATGACTTTCCTTTGAGCTTAATATGTTTTATGAGAGGATAGATTTTTGGTTCGATATTATCTGAAATAGCTTTTGATACATCACGAAGTGTTTTTTCGGTTATATTCTGGCCGGTAACATCGCCGCTGTTTTTAATTCCAAAATATAATTCACCATGTTGATGTTTATTGAGGATAGACGATATAGATATGACTGCTTCCTTAATCTCAGACGTCGATTTTTTGAGTTCCAGCGTTTCGGATTCGATAAATTCCATAGTTCAATTATGTCAACAATCTTGCTTCTGAGCAATAAGATAACAGGCAAAACGTGACAGATGATAATCCATCACCCCTCGAGAGCTTCCTGAGCCAATATCAACCATTTTGCCAACGCCGGCAAAATGGTTTGCATGGATATTCGCTCTTGCCTGCCCAATTCAATACATAGCGCTCATTGACAAAATTAATATCATCGCCAAAAGCCGCTTTCAGTTTCTCCCAATCCAGTTGGTTCTCGGCAAAGAGTTCCGGAAAAAGCTCTTTTAGCCTTTGCAGCCTGGTTTGCTTTATATCAAGAGATTCCCCATTCATCTATTTCCCCTTCTTAGATTAAAATGCGCCGCATAATGGTACTCCTCCCCCCTGCATCATTTTAAATGGGTTTCTCATTCCCGTCAAGACAAGCTTTGGAGATGATTTATTAGGCCGGAAAGGTTTATGATAAAAGATTCAAAGGGTTATGCAGAGAGAAGGTAAAATAAAGGGCAGGGTATATTTGGTGGGCGCGGGGCCCGGTGATATCGGCCTCATGACTATCAAGGGACTGAACTGTCTTAAAAAATCGGATGTCGTTGTCTATGACTTCCATCTAAACGCCCAGGTGCTCAATTATATCGACCATAATGCAGAGTTCATCTATGCCGGAAAGCGCGGCGGCCATCATACGATGACACAGGATGAAATCAACAGGACCCTTGTGGAAAGGGCAAAACAGGGGAAAATGATATGCAGACTGAAAGGCGGTGACCCCTTTGTATTCGGCAGGGGAGGTGAAGAGGCAGAGGCGCTTGCAGCGGAAGGGATAGAATTCGAAATAGTACCAGGAGTGAGTTCATCAATCGCGGCCCCTGCATATGCCGGCATTCCTCTTACCCACCGGCACCTTTCGTCGTCTTTCGCTGTCGTGCCCGGATATGAGGATCCCACAAAAAAGGAAAGCGTGATCGACTGGTCGAAGCTTGCAACCGGCGTAGGCACAATCGTTTTTCTCATGGCGGTAAAGAACCTTGACCTTATCGTCCGGAAATTGATCGAACACGGCCGTTCACCCGACACCCCAGTCGCTGTTATCCGCTGGGGGACAAGGCCGGAGCAAACGACACTGGTCGGCACCCTGAAGACCATTGCAGCGCTCGTGAAAGAGAAAGACATCAGGCCGCCTGCAGTCACGGTAGTAGGAGAAGTGGTAAGACTCAGGGACTCTCTGCAATGGTATGAGAAAAAGCCCCTTTTCGGCCACCGGATACTGGTGACCAGAGAGCACAGTGAAGGATTTGAGCCGCTGGCTGAACTCGGTGCAGAGATTATTGCATTCCCTACTATAGAGGTTGTCCCTCCTGCAGACTATAAGGACCTCGATAAATCGATCAATGCGATAGAGAAATATACCTGGATTATATTTACGAGCAGAAACGGGGTGAAGTTTTTCTTCCAGCGTATGTTCGGGAAGGAGAGGGATATCAGGGATCTGAAAGGGATCAGGATCTGTGCGATCGGCACGAAGACGGCCCAGGAAGTGAAAAAGTTCGGAATACACGTTGATTTGATCCCGGAGGAATTCCGTGCAGAAGGACTCATTAAGGCGATCAGCAGTCAGCGGTCAGCAGTCAGTGAGAAAAGAAGAATATCAGAAAAACTTTCCCTGAAAGGCATGCGGTTCCTTCTTCCCCGTGCCGAGGTGGCGCGGGAAATTTTTCCGGAAAAGGTCCGGGAACTCGGCGGCAAGATCGATGTGCCTGTGGCATACAGGACAGTCAAACCCGATTCTCACGGGAAGAGACTCAGGCGGTTCCTGAAAGAAGGCAAAATATCGATAGCAACCTTTACCAGCGCTGCCACATTCAATAATCTCCAGGAAATTATGGGCAAGGATGCTCAGCTTCTCAGGGGAGTAGCAATTGCCGTTATAGGGCCTGTTACCGCGAAGGCGGTGCAGAAGGCGGGGCTGAAGGTCCACATCATGCCGGAAGAAGCCACGATTGAAGCGATGGTTGAGGCGATCATTGCATGGGTTACAAAGCAGAACAAAAAAGTGTCCGGGAAAAGCCTGCCCAAGCCTGAATGAGCCTTCCTGACTTAGATATCTCCCTCTTTTTTCTTATCAACCATGGCCTCCAGAACAGTTTTTTTGATCTTTTCATGCCCTTTATTACCGACAGGTCCTATGTATTCTATCTGCCCGTTTTTTTGTATTTTCTGATCAGAAATAAAAAGGATGCGATTACTGCGTTGGTTCTTGCCTTCGGAGCACTGCTCCTCAACGATTGGTTTTCCTATGAACTGAAGCACGTTTTTGAACGAGTAAGACCATGTCATGTGCTGGACCAGGTCAGACTTCTCAAGGGGTGCAGCCAATCTTTTTCCATGCCCTCAAATCATGCCTCGAATGCCTTTGCATTTGCTACTCCTTTCATCGTTCTG
>JAKLQR010000240.1 GCA_022013235.1 Thermodesulfovibrionales bacterium
AAAGAAGGTATTCTGGTCGCACTCGCCCCTCTTGTGACGGACCTGCCGATTGTGTTCGTATCGGTTTTTCTTCTCGCAAAATTTTCTGACTCTCACTTTATACTGGGGGCAATATCTCTCATGGGCGCTTTGTTTATCGGATATCTGGCGTATGAAAGCATCTCTGTAAAAGCCAGTAGACTGAACCTGCAAAAAATCGACCCGCATTCCCTGAGAAAAGGGATAATCGCTAATTTCTTAAGCCCGCATCCTTATCTTTTCTGGATAGCAGTCGGAGCTCCAATGACGTTAAAAGCCTGCAAAGTAAACCTCTTGTCGGCCTGTTTGTTCATACTGGGCTTTTATCTTTTTCTGATAGGCTCGAAAATATTTGTGGCATTCGTGGTCGATAAATCCAGGGATTTCCTGCAAAGCAGAGCCTATGTCTATACCATAAGGCTGCTGGGCGTTGTCCTGCTGATATTCGCAGCGCTCTTCCTCAAGGATGGATTAACGCTTCTCGGTTTGATTTGAATATATCAGCTCGATCTGAGAGCCTCGACAATATTCATACGCGCCGCCCTGAACGCGGGGAGGACCCCGCCGACGAACCCCATTATCATCGAGAAAAGCAAGCCCTGATACACGATCTCTGCCGTGAGCGAGAACGAGAATGCGAGTTCCGAGAAGGTCTGGAAATTGAGTGTCGAAACAGTAAAAAGCTGCAGAAATGAAGCGAAAAACAGTCCGACAATCCCGCCGATGAAACCAAGGAGGAGTGCTTCCATGAGGAACGCCGTAAGGATACTCCTCCTCTGAAATCCGAGCGCCCGCATGGTGCCGATCTCAAATACACGGTTGGCAACCGCAGAGTACATAGTGATCATCGCGCCGATGATCGCGCCAAGAGAGAATATTATGGTGAGAGTAAGGCCGAGGATCCGGAGAAATTTTGCCATCGCCTCCGACTGTTTTCTATAGTACTCCGGTTCCCGCATTGCTTCTATCGTCAGGCGCGGTTCGTTCTCTATCCGCAGCTTTAACTCTTCGAAGTCTGACGGATCGCTCAGGCGAAAGATCATCGAGGAAAATGCGGGCCGCCTGAAAGCCTGTATGAACTGGTTTACATCTCCCCATATCTCGGAATCAAAGCTGGTATTGCCTGCGTCGAACACCCCGACAACCGTCCAGTCTCTCATGGCAAAACGGATCGTCTCTCCCAGCCCGCCGCCTTCAAAACGTTTCGCAATACTCGACCCGGCCATGATTTCGGAAGAACCGGGACGCGGCAATCGTCCCTCTCTCAGCTTCACCTGCGGGCGCAGGGGCATTGAAGCGTCTTCGATGCCCCGGATGACTACATTTGAGGGTTTGTCAGTGCCGCGTTTCGGGAGTGCGATGAGCACAACCAGCTCTTTTGCAGCCAGGCGTTTTCCGTCCGGTCCCAGGGCGATTTCAGGCTGCGTTTCGATGATGGAAGCCTGCAAACGCTCAACACCGCTCTGCACTTCCGAACCGGCCGCTTTCCTTATAACAACAACATTCTCGTAAGTGCCTGTTTCGACAAGCGTCTTCTGGAGACCTTCTGCAAGCATCAGCACCGCTGCAAACACAAAGACCACCAATGCCATGCCCGAGGCAGTGAGAAAAGTGGTCAGCCGGCGTGTCCAGAGATTCCGGAAACTATATGAAAAGGGGATCTTCATTATTTCCCCCCTCTCCCTAACCCTCTTCCACAAGGGGAGAGGTAACTTTGAGGATTCTTATTTCCTACCCCTCCCTCGATGGGAGGGGAGAAAGGGGAGGGTGTTTGATTAAATTTTGTTCCTGCCATTTACCCTACTCTCCTCAATCCGTCTGCGATCCGTATATGGATTGCCCTCCATGCCGGGAACAGCGCCGCGACAAAAGCCACCACAAGCGCGGCTATGATATCCAGGACAATGGTCTCACGTTCCACATTGAATATCGGGAAATACTGGCTCAACTCTTTCCCGAAGAGTGCGGCTGCGGGGAATGTCAGCAGGATGCCGAGCACAGCACCCAGCATGGTAACGAACAGAGATTCGCCAAGTATGAGCCCTGCGATATGGAAGCTGCGGAATCCAAGCGTTTTGAAGATCGCGTATTCTCCAATGCGTTCGCGTGCTGTCATCGCCATCGTATTTGCCACAACCGCCATGATGATAAAGATGATTACAAACGACACAAGCCGGATGGCGATCACAATCGCCTCGGTCATGGAGATGAAACTCAACTGAAAGGCTTTTTCGGTCTCAGTCAGTGTCTCGGCAAGAGAGTTCTTGAAGTTTTTGTCGATCCGGAGAGATACCTCTGCTGCGATATCCGGGTCTTCTATTTCGATCAGAAACCATCCGACCTTGTCGGTCCAGGACCGGCCGGCTTTTTTCAACGTCTCATTGAGATAGTCCCAGTGGAAGAAGAAGGCAGTTTCGTCCACCGTATCATCCCTGCCCTTGTATATCGCGTCCAGGACGAAATCCCAGTTCCCGGGGAAAATCGTCCCTTTCAAGGTAATAACGTCACCGATTTTCCATCCGAACCGTTCAGCGAGTTTCTTCCCCGCTGCCGCGCCTTTGCGGTCGCGGAGAAAAACATTCCATTGGTCATCTGGGATGATAATCTCCGGATACATTGCGAGATATGTCCTGGGTTCCATAGAGTAATTCGCAAAAAAATTCTTTTCGTCGATATAAATCCCGCCGAACCATGTACCGTAAGAAACACCCTTCACCCCTTCTATCTGCCTGATCTTTTCCTTGTATGAGAGAGGCAGGGGAAAGACAAGGGATACGGCATTCCTGGTTACGAGGCGGGTTGCAGAGGACGCTTCAACCCCTGCATACCACGCACTGACAACCGTCCTGAGAAGCCCGAACGCCAGGATGGCGACCGTGACACCGAGAATGGTAAGGAACGTCCGCAGCTTATGCCTGAATGAATTTTTAAAAATCAGCTTGAGGATGTGCATTCAACACGCCTTTATCGAGATGCTTAATCTGATGCGCCTTGTGCGCGGCACGGGGGTCATGGGTGACCATGATGATCGTCTTGCCAAGTTCATGGACGAGCCGTTCCATAAGCTCGAGCACATCATTTGCAGAGTCCCTGTCAAGATCTCCTGTCGGCTCATCCGCTACGAGGATAGTGGGATCTGTCACGACCGCCCGGGCGATAGCAACCCGTTGCTGCTGTCCGCCGGACAGTTCACCAGGATAATGGTCCATACGGTCTGCAAGGTTCACGACCCGCAGTGCTGTTTCCACATGAGTTCTGCGCTCCCCTTTTGACAGGCCGGTAAGGAGAAGAGGCAATTCAACATTTTCAAAGGCTGTGAGCACAGGGATGAGGTTATAAAACTGGAAAATAAATCCGACATTGTTAGCACGCCAGGCGGCGAGTTCTGTCTCGGCAAGTGCGGTTATTTCTACCCCCCCTATCCTGATGCTGCCGTAGTCTGCCTTGTCAATACCGGCAACAAGGTTTAACAGGGTTGTCTTTCCCGATCCGGAAGGTCCCATGAGGGCGAGGAACTCTCCTTCGTCAATATCCAGGTCAATATCTTGCAGCACAGGGATAAGCTGGCTCCCCCTCTGGTAAGTTTTGCAGAGGTTTCTGATTTCGACGATAATGGGCTTTTTATTCATCTATTTTTCGGCGACCTTCACCCGCAACCCGTTTTTCATCTTATCGAGCGGTTTCAGGACGATCCTGTCTCCCGCTTTTACCCCGCTCTGAACTTCCACCATATCTCCAAGCTGAAGCCCGGTCTTCACCGGTGTCTCGACCACCCTGTTCTCCTGAATAAGAAAAACAACTGATTGCCCGTTCCGTGTTATCACGGCAGACGGATTAAGGGCCGTGCGCGGCTCCTGTTCTTCAGGTTTCACCTCCCTTGAGAGGAATGCGACCTTGGCGCTCATCTCGGGTAGTATTCGGGGATCCTTGTCGACAAACCGCACCTTGACCATAACCGTGGCTTTGCTCCTGTCGGCAGTCGGCACAATCATGTGCACTTCACCTC
>JAKLQR010000241.1 GCA_022013235.1 Thermodesulfovibrionales bacterium
AATATATGCCCAAGTATAATTATACATCTGTAATATTTTATGGTAAATTGATGCATGAAAAGGTCCGGAGTATCGGAGAAAATGGGGAATCTCTCATTCAAGGAGGATTTATATGAAGATATTCAAGCAAGCTTGTGTATTTTTTTGCTTTGTACTGCTATGCGGCACTGTTTTTGCGGGCGAATGCAAGACATATCCAGGCTCAAAAATTGAAGAAAAGGCAACCGAAGAAGCAAACAAAACCCTGCCAGGGGCCACAACTCCCAGGACGACTGTATATACCTCTTCAGATTCTTTCAATGCAGTTGTATCCTTTTACCGAAATGTTGCCAGGGAATATGTAATGCCGGGTCAGGGGAAAGGCGAGGAGAAACACCTGCCTTCCGGCGAAGTGCTGAATGAGGCATATTTCATCTTCGACGGATCGGAGGACCTGATGAACTCCAGGTTCTGGGCTAAAGTGCAAAGGCCTTATATTGGAAGAATAGGCGCCAAAGGCCTGGAGACAACTTTTGAAGATGTGCGGGATGTCACGATGATTATTACTGTCGAGAAGCAATAATTGGACCGGACTTTGGCGATTTTTTTTCTTGACTTCGTTTTACGGATAGGTAAGTTTACTGAGCAATCAGTTTGTGGATAAAAGGAGGGGCAAGCATGAAAAAGGTACAATTTTCACCAGTTATCGTTATCCTGTTTTTTGCTGTCTGTTTCTCACTCTTCACCCCAGGTTCTGCTTCTGGTGCGGGGTTCGCACTTATAGAAAATGGTGTCAGCGGTATGGGAAACGCTTTCGCCGGGGGGGCGGCGAGCGCTAAAGACGCCACAACCATATTTTTCAACCCTGCAGGCCTGACACGTCTGGACGGTCAGCAATTCATATTCGGGGGGCATCTCATAATGCCCTATGTGAAGTTTCATAATGAAGGGTCAACCCATGTCCTCCAGCCTGTGACGGGCCAGCCGCTGAGCGGCGGAAACGGAGGCGAGGCGGGAGTGACGAAATTAGTTCCGAATATATATTACAGCAGAAAGGTCAGCGACGACCTGGTAGTAGGCATGGGGATCAATTCACCATTCGGCCTTTGCACCGAGTACGATGACCACTGGGTCGGCCGTTATCACGCGATAAAATCGGATGTGCTGACCGTCAACATCAATCCCTCGATCGCCTATAAGATCAACCAGCAATTCAGTATAGGGGCGGGCCTCAATTTCCAGTACATTCACGCGGAACTTAGCAACGCCATTGATTTCGGCACCCTCGATGCCACCGGCAGTCTCGGTCTGCCAGCCGGCGCCCTTGGTTTAACCCCTCAGATGTCTGACGGGTATGCAAATATTAAGGGAGACGACTGGGGCATCGGATTCAACATGGGCATTCTTTACGAATACAAGGATACCCGTATCGGCGCAGCGTATCGTTCACGCGTTGAGTATGCCCTTGAAGGCGATGCAGACTTTTCCCGGACACCTGCGCCGCTTGCCGCGGCAGGTGCCTTCACAGACACAGAAGCCAAAGCTGATATCACCATGCCAGACAGCTTTTCCGTGAGCGCCTTCCATCAGATCAATCCCCAGTGGGCGGTCATGGGAGATTTTACCTGGATGAACTGGCGTGTATTCAAGAAGCTGGAGGTCGATTTTGACAACCCCAGCCAGCCGAATTCTGTAACCCGTGAGGACTGGGAGGACAGCTACCGCTCTTCTCTTGGGGTAACCTATACCCCGAATAAAACCTGGAGTTTCAAGGCAGGGACTGCGTACGATACAACCCCTATTCCTGATGCGCAGCACCGTACGCCAAGAGTCCCCTGCAGCGACCGTATCTGGACTGCACTGGGACTGGGATACAAGGTGTCCCAGATGGTAAGCTTCGACCTTGGCTATACCCATATCTTTGTAAATGATCCAAAGATCGACAAGTCTGCGACCGGTGACGATGCGATACGGGGGGGCTTGCAGGGAACCTACGATGCGCATATAGATATTGTAAGCGCCCAGTTGAATCTTGCATTCTAGGGCCTTATTCTTGAGATTATCCATACAGAAAGTCTTTCTGTACGATAGGTGAACGGGTATGCTCCTTCATCAGCAGTTTGTCAGCATAGCGAAGAGGTACGGCAGTAAACTTGCGTTTATTGACCGTACCTCTGACAAGAAGGTCACCTATTCCAAGGCCCTCATCGCTTCGCTTATCCTGTCGGAAAAGATAAAAAAATTCGAAGCCGGTTTTATCGGGATCATGATCCCGACTTCTGCAGGATGCGCCCTCTCGGTACTTGGTTCCCTTATGGCCGGCAGAACTCCTGTCATGATCAACTACTCGACCGGAGCCGCCAACAATGCGAGATATGCGCAGAAGAAATGTAATTTCAGAACCATTATAACCTCCAAAGCGATGATCGAGAAGATCAGTTGCCCTGTCATAGAGGGGATGGTGTTTATTGAAGACATTATGGAGGGGATTACGACAAGGGAGAAACTCAAAGCCGCCCTGATCGCAAAACTTCCTGCACCTCTTATCCAGCGGATGCTACACGGAGGTCATGAAGATGATACTCTGGTTATCCTTTTTACAAGCGGAAGCGAGAAAGACCCGAAGGCGGTTCAATTGACTCACCGGAATATTGCATCGAATATAAGGAATTTCAGCAAGGTAGTGAAACTGTACGACTACGATGTGATGCTCGCCAACCTCCCGTATTTCCATGTCTTTGGTCTTACGGTGAATCTCTGGGCGCCCCTTTATCTCGGAATGACAATCGTTGCCTATGCGAATCCCCTTGATTACAAAATGATCTGTACGGTTATCAGGGAAGAAAGGCCGACCATGATGGTCGGAACGCCAAGTTTTCTCTGGGGATATCTGAGGAAATCCGAACCAGGGGATTTTGAAAGCCTCCGCCTCGTGGTGAGCGGCGCAGACAAATGTCCCGATGTCCTCCGGAAGGATTTTCTTGAGAAGCATAAAATGGTCTTGTACGAAGGGTACGGCGCTACAGAGACATCTCCCGTGATCTCTGTGAATACTCCAGAGGATAACAGGCCCGGCAGTGTCGGAAAAGTCCTGCCTAATATTAAAGTCCGCATAGAAAACTACGAAACCGGGCAGGAATGCAGAGTAGGAGAGGCCGGAAGGATTATGGTGAAGGGGAAGAATGTCATGAAGGGTTACCTCGACGATTTTGAAGAGACGTCCATGCGGATCAGGCATGGCTGGTATGATACCGGAGACATGGGCTATTTCGACAAGGACGGATACCTCT
>JAKLQR010000242.1 GCA_022013235.1 Thermodesulfovibrionales bacterium
AGTAGTATCCCTGCATATTGAGGCGGTTCCTGAAGATCCGGAAGACAATAAGTTTATTGAATGTGCACTTACCTGTAAGGCAGATTATATTGTTTCAGGGGACAGGCATCTTTTGAACTTAAAAGAATATGCAGGAATTAAGATCCTGAAAGCTTCAGAATTTTTAGCAATACTCTCATAGATAGAAGAGCAACGACTTTTGAAGTAAAAAACTAGGGACACTTCCCTGTTTATTGATCGAAACCAACCGGGCAAGACCATCTCCCGCATGTGCTTAGTCCCGGAATTCCTTGTAAGAACATTTCTCCAATGGATAAAACGCAAAACCGAAAACCCTACACCTCCGAGGTGTAAGGTTTTAACAAGGAGTGTTTAAAAAGTCATGAAGGTATCTATCATCACAGCATCCTACAAATGTGGCCAAACAATTGAAGACTGCATACAAAGCATCATCAATCAGACATATTCCAATATTGAACATATCATTATTGACGGCGGGTCAAGGGACGTAATTTTGAACAGACATCTTCACTACAACTTCCACTCCAGGGGGATAAAAAATAGCTAACCAGCTAACAACCTGATAAGCTGGCAAGTTTACGCTGCAAGACAAACAATAATACTCAATGAATGAGTAATAGTACTCAATGGCTGAGTATTTATGATATAATCCTGTATGAAGTTTGAAAGATCTCTTGTGAAAGTGCTTCTGAGGGCGCTTGGGAAACGTTCCGCTGTCTTTCAGGTGATCGTCGGACCCCGGCAGGTCGGAAAGACAACTATTGCCTACCAGGTGCTTAAAAAACTACCCTATCCATCCGTATATGCATCGGCGGATTCCCCGCTGCCTCCGGGGCCTGAATGGATTGAGACACAATGGCGGCTCGCAGAGGTCGAGCTGAAGAAGAGTAAAAAGCCTGTCATTCTTGTCCTGGATGAGATCCAAAAAGTGAGGGGGTGGGGTGAATCGCTCAAGCGGTTATGGGACAATGCAAGACAAGTGGGAGAGGATATCCGCCTGGTGGTGCTGGGATCTTCGGCCCTGCTCATGAATGAGGGGTTGACAGAGAGTCTTGCAGGGAGATTTTTTTTGAACCGGTGTTATCATTGGACTTATTCTGAGTGTAAAGAGTCGTTTGGCTGGGACCTGAAAAAATGGCTCTATTTTGGAGGCTATCCCGGTGCGGCAGAGTTTGCCGATGGTGAATCGCAATGGAAGCGTTATGTGACAGACTCGTTAATTGAGGCTGTCCTGGCACGGGATGTACTTCAGATGCAGAAGATCACCAAACCTGCGCTTTTGCGGCACCTTTTTGCACTTGCAGCAACGTTTCCTGCGCAGATTTTCTCATATAATAAGATGCTGGGACAATTGCAGGACGCCGGGAATACCACCACTCTTGCGCATTACCTTAAACTGCTCGAAACGGCTTTCCTTGTAAGCGGACTGGAATTGTTCTCGAGAGGACAGATAAGGAAGAGGGGCAGCAGTCCAAAAATGATTTTATGGAACAATGCACTGGTGAACGCCATTTCGACAAAAACGTTCAAAGAGTCTGTCAGCGATGAGGCATGGTGGGGACGTCTTGTCGAGAATGCTGCAGGCGCTCATTTCTGCAATAGCCTTCCGGGCAGCGAATATAATTTGACGTACTGGCGTGAAGCGGACAGAGAGGTTGACTTTGTAATCACGAGGGGAGCAGAAATATTAGCGATAGAGGTAAAAAGTGGACGCGGTGGCAAGAGTTCGGGTCTTGAGAGATTTCGTTCAAGATATCCGAATGCGCGGGTGCTGGTTATAGGCGGCTCGGGTATTCCTTTGGAGAAGTTTTTTCTTGAGCCGGCTGAAGCGTGGTTGTGAAGAAAAAGCAAAAGTCTTACAACTCGAAATAAAAAGCAGGGTCAGGTCTCCACATTTCACAGAAGGACAGAACGAAAAATGGGGTTATAAAAACCTACACCTCCAAGGTGTAAGTAAAAGGTGTAGGTAAGTGGAGAGTGAATCGTATTGAAATAACATATGTATAAAATGTATAATATGTATATACAATATATCAAAGGGGAAAAAGTATGGGATCACAAATGATCATAAGAATTGATGATGAAAAAAAGGAGATATTTTACCGGCTGGCGCGCATGGAAGGAAAGACCGCGAGCGAAAAGGTACGTGAAATGGTAGATGGCTATATCGAGCGGAGCGACATAGGCCCTGTTATAGACAGCCTGTGGGAGAGAATCGGACAGAAAACACGGGAGAAGGGTTTCACCGAGGCTGACATCGAAAAGACGATACGGAAAGTGCGCAAGTCTCGTTGAAAGTTGTCCTCGATACTAATGTTTTTGTAGCATCGTTTCTGAACCCTGCGGGCACACCCAGGAAGATCATCGATCTGTGGAAGGATGGACGGATCGTTCTCTGTCTCTGTGCGGAGATAATCGAAGAATATATCGATGTGCTCTCACGGTTTGGGCTTGAGAGCGAAAAAGAGCTTGAAGAGCTTCTTGAGGTTTTCAGAAAGAAAGTGCATATTCATTTTGTGGCTATTGACAGGCAGCTCAAACTGGTTACCGCTGATCCTGAGGACGATAAATTCGTGGAATGTGCAATGTCTGCACAAGCAACCGTAGTTGTCTCCGGAGATAAGCATCTTCTTGATTTGAAACGCTATAAAAGCATAAGAATGTTATCTCCCTCCCAATTCATTAGTTTCTTGCAACAGCAAAGCGAGAATTAAATAAAAGGGCTACACCTCCGAGGTGGAAGTAGGGAGGTTTGAGGCTTATGCCAAGGATAACACTCAAAGAAACTATTACTAAAGAGATAGAAATACCTATAGATACTCTTTGCGATATTATCGACAGCTTGAGTGTAACAGAAAGGAAGAAGGTCTTGGAAAGAGTGAAGGCGAAACCTGTGAAATTAACTCCCTTCAAGAAAGATACGATCGACTCGATTCTGGCAGATTTTGAAGCAACAAAGTTATATGAAGATGATTTTCTGAAAGATTTAAAAGAGGGCCTGAAAAAATCTTCTGCATACAGATAGATCGACATGCTGATTATTGTCGACCTGAGAGATGACGAGAGATGCACGGTCTATCGAAAAAATGGGTAAAGGCAAAGAACCTCTTTGAGAATAATCCTTCTCATCCTTCCTTAAATACGGAACTGTTGGAACCCAAACACCGTCTGATTTATTCTTTCAGAATTGACAGAACCTATAGGGCGCTGTTCATTTGTTTGCCTGACAGTAAAATAGAAATAGTCGCAGTCACGAAGCATTACCGCAAATAGACATCGCTTTCCAAGGCAACATACTAAGACGGCTATAAGTAAAGCTACATCGATGTCATTCCCGCTTGTCGGGAATCTTTCTGAAAACCCGGAAGGATTGCGGACAAGCCGCAATGACAAAGAGCGATAAGAATGTCGCCTTACTAATGACCGTCTTAGTATATCAGGGGAAATAAACTAAAAAGTAGGGTCTACCACATTTCACAGAAGGACAGAACGAAAAATGGGGTTACAAAAACCTACAACTCCGAGGTGTAACCTAATGCATAACCTATGACAAGGATACTATATTTTCTTTTCTACTGGTTTCCACCGCTCTTATGGATGGCATTCCTGTTTCCCACAAACGATGCGCTGACCTAAACCTATCACCCATCACCTTTGAATAATTGTAAAAGAACTGGCGCTTAGTTATACTTTAAACTATGAAAGATATCAAACTCAGTGAAAATGAAAGAGCTGCTATTTTAAGGTTTAAGGAAGTTCTGACGGAAAAATATAATATTCTTGATTTTTGCATATTCGGGTCAAAGGCAAGGGGAGACGCTTCTCCGGAATCTGATATTGATATCATGATAGAAATAGAGGATTATAGACCAGAAATAGAATCTAAAATCAGGGATATTGCATTCGAAATAAACCTTGACCATGATTGTTTAATAACAACAACTATATTCAGCAAAAAAGAACTCGAGGAAGGCCCTCTCAGCGAATCGCCGCTTTATAAAACAATTGAAATGGAAGGTATGAGAGTTTGACTATAGAAGAGAAAAGGGGAGAACTTGCAAAATATAGGATTAAACAAGCTGAAGAAAGTCTTGAGGAAGCCAAGTTTCTCTTATCCGGGAACAAAAGTCCTCGATCTGTTATCAACAGAGTATATTATGCAATGTTCTATTCTGTTCTGGCTTTGCTTATTTATGAACCATATTCATCATCAAAACACAGTGGTGTCTTGAGTTATTTCAACAGGCGCTTCATAAAAAAAGGTATTTTTGAAAAGGAACTTGGTCGTTTTTTAAATCAGGCATTCGAGCTTAGACAACAGGAAGATTATCGTGAATATACGACACTGAACATAGAACTGATAACCCCATATATTGAAAAAGCAGAGAGTTTTATAAAAGCAGCAAAAGAATATCTGATCCACAACAAAAATATTCTCCCATAACTTATAACCTATTACCCCTAATTATAAAACGTAAACCATAAAAAACTTGCACTTACGACGTGCAAATATCGAAAATTGGAGTCAGGCCTTGAATCATAGTCCGGATATAATGCTGGTAAGCTGGCAAGCGAACAAGCTTGTAAGCTTAAAAAGCTATGCATCTGACAAATGCGCAGATTATCAATATGATTGATTGCATTTATGCTATGTCTTTTATATCATAAAAAATAAACAGGATATCAATTGCCAACAATTTTCAAGTATAAAAGGTATAGGTTTTTCTTTTTCTCTAACGAAGGATATGAACCAGTGCACATTCATGTAAGAAAAGGGACTGAAACAGCGAAGTTTTGGTTAGAACCGGATATAATGCTGGAATATTCTTATGAGATGAGTCCTTCAGAATTGAAAGAAATAGAAGGCATAGTAAGAGAGAAAAAGGAAACTTTTAAGGAGGCATGGAATGCATATTTCAGAAGCAGTAGCGGCGGCTAAAAGAGTTTGGTTTGATACTGAGAATATGTGGTTGGAATTGACCGATGGCAGACAGTTGTCTGTCCCATTGGCGTATTTCCCCCGTCTGTTAAATGCTACATCGAAACAGCGGAAGAAATATGAAATGAGCGGCGGCGGGACCGGTATTCACTGGGAAGAAATTGATGAAGATATAAGCGTTAGTGGCTTGCTTTTTGGTATTGGAGATAGAACAAAAGTAAGAGCAGCATAGGGTTCAGTTTTAATAAAAAACCAGGGACACTTCCCTGTTTATTGATCGAAACCAACCGGGCAAGACCATCTCCCGCATGGGAGAACCAGACAGGGTCAGGTCTCCACATTTCACAGAAGGACAGAACGAAAAATGGGGTTACCGATCAATGGGGACAGGTCTTGAATCTTGGCATGTCCAGATATCAGGGCGGATATTAATGCACTGAAAGAGGTTATAAAGATTGAGAAAGAAGAGCGGAAAAAAAGACATTAGAGAAAAATATGTTCATCAGATTACAAGGGAGCAGATTAAGGAATTCAGGTGCATGTCGGCAAAGGCGAGGCTTCAGTGGCTTGAAGATGCAAATAAATTTATCGCCAAGTTTCTCGATATATCAAAGAGAGTTCGATGGGATGAGCGACTTGGGTAAAAAAGTTTCCGGGGTGAGATCTTCAATCTTCACGCAGGCGAATTATCTAAACGACAAGCTGGCAAGCGAACAAGCTTTCAAGCCTGCAAGCAGGATAGCCAGAAAGCCAGCAAGGTTTATTAACGGTCTCAAAATAGTATTCATATTTCACCCTCTCCC
>JAKLQR010000027.1 GCA_022013235.1 Thermodesulfovibrionales bacterium
AGGGCAGCAGGTATATTGTCAATGCAGGAAGTGTGGGACAGCCCCGTGACGGGGACCCAAGGGCATGTTACGCAATGATTGACGATGAAAATATCGGGATCGTGCGGATCCCCTACGATATCACCTCGGTGCAGGCAAAGATGAGGGAGGAAAGACTTCCCGCTGTGCTCGTTGAACGATTGTCGTCTGGAACATAGGGAGATGAAAAATATGACAGAAAAAATAAATCATAATTTACCGAATAACCGCGTGAATTTTTTCAGCAATGGCAAAGCAGGGTTCTTCTTCTGTTCCTTTTTTGTCCTTCAGGTTCTGTTCTTCGGGCTGTGCTGCCCTCATTCCGTGCATGCCGGAGAGGGTCCTCTCCAGGAACTCTCTGATACGACCCTCTCATATTTTAAAGCCGTAACCGGCAAGATCACCCGGGTCGAAGACCGGAAGGCGGTAATCGATATCGGGCGCAATGAGGGGTTAAAACCAGGCATGCGGCTTACGGTCCTGAGAGAACAGACACCGTTCCGTCATCCTGTGACCAAGGAAGTCCTGGGCAACCTTGAATCGCTGACCGGAAGAATGGAGATACAGGAAGTATCCGAAGATTCCGCATCCGGCATTCTCCTTGAAGGCAACGCGCAGGAAGGCGACAAAGCGAGGATATCGGAAGTAAAGGTTGACATCCTTTTCTGTCAGTCAGAGGAGGTGGACTGGCAAATTGCTGACGCCTACCATAAAAAACTTAAAGAGACCGGGAGGTTCACTCTCCGGGATACCGCACTTGAAACAGATGACCCGGCAACTGCCGTTGATGAGGCGAAAAAACTCGGCGCTGAAGCGGCGCTTCTCCTGTCGTCAAAGAGAGGGGAAAACGGAATGGTTTTCACACAAAAACTCTTCTGGGTTTCTGACGGGAAAAGACTCGCCGAAACCGGCGTCCTTATCAATGCGTCTCTGGAAAAAGAACTGCGTTTTGGGGAACAGTTCTTTCAGATCGATTCAGAAGCTGCCCTCAAGTTCGACCTTCCCTTCTCGGCGCGATTCGTTATGACAGGAGACGTGAATGGCGACGGGAAAGAAGAGATAATTCTCGCCACTGATACTGACGTCGGCATTTACACTCCGGGAGCTGATCTGCAAGCCGCTCTCGGCGGAGTAAGAATAAAGGGAGCAGGCGGCAGCGAAAATTTATGGCTCGATGTGATTGACCTGAACCAGAACGGAAAAGACGAAATACTTGTCACAAAGATGAAGGGCGACTCCGTCACTTCCTCTTTATACGAGTTGCAGGGGTCGGCATTCGTTCCTCTCTATGAGGATTCTCTGTTCCTCCGGAAGCTGGGCAAGGGAATGATTGCACAGGCGTATTCCCCTGCAGAAGGCTTCAGCGGGCCTGTATTCTCAATATCCTGCGAGGCAGGGGAATATAAGAAAGGAGGGCCGCTGAAACTCCCCGGAGGGGTGAATATTTACGACTTCATATCTTATGACGACCCACGGTCCGGGCATATTTTCATTGCATACGACAAGGACGGGTTCCTGAGCGTATATGACGAGCAAGGAATGCAGGTATGGAAGCGCAAGGACAGAACCGGCGGCTTTCTCGCAACATTCAAGAAATCGTCTCCCACATCCATGGTTGACAGGGGCGAATGGACGGTAAAGGACAGGCTGATCATGAGGAACAGCGACCTCTTTGTGGCAGAGAGGACCCCGCTTCTCGGAATGGTCAAGGGACTAGGCTATAAAAATTCTCAGATCAAAAAGATGCGATGGACCGGCCTTTCTATGGAAGAGACTTCTTTCATCGACGATATCGGCGGTACTCTTCTTGATTACGCAGTTTCCGGAGATAAGGTGCTTGTACTCTCCAGTCCGGTCCTCGGACTCAAAGCAGGCAATATTCTGAAAGGGAATAACCCGCTTGGAAGCATGCTCTCGATCTATTCGATGAAAAGGATTTAAGAATAGTGGCAACCGGACGCATTCCGAAACATATAGGGATCATTATGGATGGAAACGGGAGGTGGGCCGCAATGCGCGGTCTTCCACGGATCGAAGGCCACAGACGGGGCGTCGAGAGAACAAAAGAGATTGTTGAAAATTCCGTTGAACTCGGGCTGCAGGCGTTAACGCTTTATGCATTCTCTTTGGAAAACTGGCACAGGCCTTCAGCGGAGATATCCATGCTGATGAAACTTCTGAAATCGTATCTGAATAAAGAGATCGAAAACCTGATGAGGCAGGATATTCTGTTTAAGGTGATCGGAGAGCCCTGGAGACTGCCCGGCCCCATACAGGATATGATCAGGGATGCAGAATCCAGGACCGCCCGTAATAAAGGGTTGACCCTTGTAATGGCTCTCAGTTACAGCGGGCGGAATGAAATTGTGAGGGCAGTGAAAAATATCATATCCTCGGGTATAGATCCGGAAAAACTGGATGAACAGGCCTTTGAGTCACAACTCGATACCGCCGGTATTCCCTCGCCTGATCTGATCATCCGGACAAGCGGGGAGATGCGCATCAGCAACTTCCTGCTCTGGCAGGGAGCCTATTCGGAATTCTATTTCACTGAAACGCTCTGGCCTGATTTTTCGAAGGAAGAATTCCTCCTCGCGATACAGGATTTCCAGCGAAGGGACCGCAGATTCGGCGCAGTCCGGGTGAAGACAGATGCACCTTAAAAGACTCTTCATTGCCGCAATTCTCCTGCCGCTTCTGTACTGGTATGTTATGTACCTGCCCGCACAGTATTTCCTCTTCCTCCTGGGCGCCATATCTTTTATCGCCATGATCGAATTCTATTCCATGTACCGTGTGTATGGCCTTTTCCGCTATATCTGCCTTCTGCTCGGGACCTCGCTCATCGCTGTCTCAGCTTATGCACCGGACCTCATGGCAAAATTCCTGGCCCTCAGTGTCATGGCGGTGTTCGCTTCCCGGCTTATCATAAAGAAGACGCCTCTCTCCTCGCTGAACGACATCGCCGCCCCTGTAGTGGGGTTGCTTTACATTCCCCTGTTTCTGTCCTTTCAGACCTATTTGCGGGACCTCGGTCCCGAATGGATAATTTTTCTCTATGCAACGGTCTGGTCTGCAGATTCTTTCGCATACTATATCGGAAAGGGTATCGGAAAGAAAAAACTCTATCCCGAGGTAAGTCCGAACAAAACCGTCGCCGGCGCAGCAGGCTCGCTCATCGGGGGAGCCGGCGGGGCGCTGCTGCTCAAAATACTCCTCGTCCCTCAACTCGGCATATACCACGCGGTAATTATTGGTATAATAATTGGGATAATCTCCATCATTGGTGATCTTGCAGAATCGATGTTCAAACGGGATGCCGGGGTCAAGGATTCAAGTATCATGATCCCCGGACATGGAGGCATGCTCGACAAGATTGACGGTGCTCTCTTTGCAGGGCCCCTGCTCTATTCGGTTCTGAAAATCTTCGGGATGATACACTAAATGTCTATAAAGCGCATCACAATTCTCGGTTCGACAGGATCAATCGGGAGGAATGCCCTCGCGATTGTTGCACGCCACAGGAACCGCTTCAGGGTTGTAGCCCTCACTGCGGGACAAAATATCGATTTACTGAAAAAACAGATCCATGCCTTCTCTCCGGAAATCGTGGCAGTCGCAGACAAACAGGCAGCCCATGCACTCGAGAAAAAGATCGGCCGCAGGAAGTCAGCCCGGCTCAGGATACTTTTTGGTCAAGAGGGGATATCAGCAGCCGCAGAGTACAAAAAATCGGATTTTGTCCTTTCTGCGATAGTCGGGGCAGCGGGGCTCGTTCCGGGCCTTGCAGCGATACGTGCAGGGAAAACAATAGGCCTCGCAAACAAGGAAGCGCTCGTAATGGCGGGAAGAATAATGATACAGCAGGCAAAAAAATACGGCGCCACACTCCTCCCTGTCGACAGTGAACACAGCGCAATATTTCAGTGTATTGAGGGACACAAAAAGTCCGATGTCAGGAGAATCATACTCACTGCTTCGGGTGGGCCTTTTTCAGGGAAAAAAATGCGCGAACTCCGCGCGATTACCCCCGCACAGGCCTTGAACCATCCGAGCTGGAAGATGGGCAGGAAAATAACCATAGACTCGGCAACACTCATGAACAAGGGACTGGAGGTCATAGAGGCCCATTATCTGTTCGGACTTCCTGCGGAAAAAATTGACGTGATCGTCCACCCGCAGAGCATTGTTCATTCTCTTGTGGAGTTTCATGACAGAAGCTGTATCGCCCAGATGTCGGTGCCGGACATGAAGGCTCCTATAGCATATGCCCTGACCTACCCGGACAGGTTAACGGACGTCGTTCATGCACTTTCCCTCCATCAAATCGGGATGCTGACATTCAGGAAGCCTGAAATGAAATGCTTCCCCTGTCTTGCATATGCGTACAGAGCCCTCAGGGAAGGAGGCACCATGCCCTCTGTACTGAACGCATCAAATGAGGTTGCGGTGCATGCGTTCCTGAAGGGGGCCATCAGGTTTACGGATATCCCCCTTCTTATCAAAAAAACTATGGATCGCCATACCGTGCAGTCGGATAAAACACTCCCTCTGGTGTTGGAGGCCGACAGATGGGCGCGCGAAACAGCAAAGGAGCTGGTACAAAAATTATGACTTTTTTATACGCAATAGTCCTTCTCGGTGTCATCATATTCGTCCATGAACTCGGACATTTCATCTTTGCAAAATTGCTCGGTGTCAGGGTGCTGAAGTTTTCCCTCGGGTTCGGCCCGAAGTTGGCGGGCAAAAAGATAGGAGAGACAGAATACCTCATCTCAGCCATACCGTTTGGCGGATATGTTAAACCCCTCGGGGAAAACCCAGGCGAAGAGCTCGAAGAGGAAGAAAAACCTTTTGCCTTCAATTACCAGCCTATATGGAAACGTTTCCTGATCGTCTTTGCAGGCCCGCTCTTTAATATCATCTGCGCGGTGGTAATCTTTTTCTTCAGTTTCCTCGGAGGCCTGCCGGTGCTGACGCCGGAAATCGGGAGTGTTCTGGAAAAGTCTCCTGCAGAGAGAAGCGGCCTTCTCAAAGGAGACAGGATTGTTCAGATCGAAGGCAACCCCGTCAAACAGTGGGATGAGATGACAAAGATCATCCATGGAAATCCCGAAAAACCCCTGAATATGACAATCGAGCGAAACAGCGCCTCCTTCACCGTGACTCTCACGCCCGAGAAGAAAGAGGTAAAAAATATTTTCGGCGAGGCCCAGTCTGTCGGCCTTATCGGCATCAGACCGTCAGGGGCTACATTCATAAAGAGGGAAAGTCTCCCTGATGCTGCCAGGGACAGCGTTGTCAGGACATGGGAAATATCCAAACTGACGGTTATTTCGATTGTGAAACTGATCCAGAGGGCAATTCCCATGGATACCCTCGGAGGCCCTATTATGATCGTTCAGATGGCCGGAGAACAGGCGGCGCAGGGACCTCTCAGTTTCTTCATCTTCATGGCTCTGATCAACATAAATCTTGGTATCCTCAACCTCCTCCCCATACCGATCCTTGACGGCGGGCATATCCTGTTCCTGGGAATCGAGGCGATAAGGAGAAAACCGCTCAGCGAGAAAGTCATCTCGATCAGCCAGAAGATCGGTCTTGCGCTTATTCTCACGCTCGTGGTCTTTGTCATGTACAACGATGTGTTGCGCTTAATAACGGGGAAGACATTCCCGTAGCAGGGATGGAGCGATGGGAAAGACTGTCAGCTGGAATGAGTTAAAACAGATCGTCGATCACGCAAAGACAGAAGGCAAAAAAATCGTCTTCACCAACGGCTGTTTCGACCTTCTCCATATCGGCCATGTCCGGTATCTCAGGGAAGCAAAATCACGGGGTGATTTTCTGGTCATCGGATTGAATTCCGACAAGTCCGTTTCCCGGATCAAACCGGGAAGGCCGCTTGTCCCCCAGGACCAAAGGGCAGAGGTCCTGTCTGCGCTTGAGATGGTCGATTATGTAACCTTGTTCGACGAGGATACGCCATATGAGTTGATCAAGCTCGTTCAGCCGGACGTCCTTGTGAAAGGCGGGGACTGGAAAAAAGAGGCCATCGTCGGCTCGGACATCGCAAAGGAAACCTTCAGCCTTCCCTATATCGAAGGGGTCTCCACTTCAGAAATTATCGAACAGATCAAAAAGTCCTGAAGTATTACGCTCTCTTATCAAGAACTTCTATTTCAGTCATAAAAAGCATGAAAAGCGAACCGATATCTTCCTCGGTCAGATCGATACCGTCCTCCTCAGCGTCTTCCATGAGAGCTTCAAGGACATATTTCATCACATATGGCTGCTGAGAAACCTGGACGTTCGCAATTCTGTCGATGAATTTTTCATGGGCTCCTTCGAGGCTTTCCATTAAACGTGTAGTTTCGTTATGCCTGGCCATAATCTCCTTGGATGAGATTCTCGGAATCTTACCGCTTGAGTCAAGAAACATCCTATAAACAACAAAGGCGATATAGATAGCAAGCTCTTTCACTTCCTGCTGAAGATCATCCGTGTACGCCATCAGAAATGCCAAAAGATCCGGCTGGTTCTTGCCCATAGCAATCATTTCTTTATTTGCCCTGACCGGCGTGAATTTGGCAATTTGCTGCCAGGTTTTCTCCACGAATCCTTCAGATAAAGTATCCATTAAAATAACCTCCCTTCTAAGTCCTTTATTAGAATCATCGATATTATACCTGATTGCATAGACGCGACTTTCAAAAAGCTAAAGTCCACAACTTTCACTTTTGTTTACAATGCAATATTATTATATACAGTAAATATAGATGTAGTTCCTTTCGCGAAATATTTATTCTTTATTCTCAAAGCTAAAGATTATTTCTGCTTCTTCATATTCTATTCACATTTTCTCACTAAGATAAATTTAGAAACGTCTAAGTGAGGAAAACTGAAATGTATAAGAAAAGAGATAATATAAAGATGCTGGATACCTTAAGTTTAAAATGTCCTGAGCCTATTCTGAAAATTGCGGCAAGGGCAGTAGCTATGAAACAAGGTGATATATTAGAAGTAAGGGGAGATTGTCCAACCTTTGAAAAGGATATAAAAATGTGGTGTAAGAGGGCACATAAAACTCTCCTGTTTATTGAGAACTATGACAATGGTAAAATGAAATGTCAGATAGAGTTTTAATCAAAAAATCTACCTATTACACCCAAAATATGCAGCCATTCATCCTTTAAATTAGGTATTACGTTTGTTA
>JAKLQR010000243.1 GCA_022013235.1 Thermodesulfovibrionales bacterium
CGTTTTTGCGTTCCTGACCCATGCTTTTCTTATTTCTGATCCAGTCTCTATATGATATGTCGGAACAGCGAGAGATTCACATAACCTTGTAAGCTGCGTTGTATTCGCACTGTTTTTTCCGCCCACGACAAGCATCACATCAACTTTTCTGGCCATTCTTTCCGTCTCGTTCAACCGGAGGGCCATCGAATTACATATTGTATTATATACCTTGATCTCTTTTGCAAGTTTCAGGGTACTGGAAAGAACATTTTTTAAGACTTCCTGAGGTTGAGTCGTCTGGACAACAATGCCGATTTTGCGTTTCAACTTCGGGAGGGGTGTCTTCCCGTTGATGACAACGGCATCACTCCCTGCATAACTCATAAGACTCTGCACCTCCGGATGGTTTTTTTCCCCCAGGATAACGACCTGATACCCCTCTTTACTAAGGAGTTTAGCATAATACTGCGCCTTTTTTACAAATGGACAGGTCGCGTCAATTATTTCATAGCCCCGTGAGAGTATCTCCTGAGATATTTCGAGAGGGATGCCATGGGTCCGTATTATCAAAGCCCTGATGTCTTTTTTCGCCTCAATGGAATCTATCGGCACTATCCCTTTCTTCCTGAGCCTCTCCACAACCTGGGGGTTATGGATAATTGGACCGAAGGTATACACCCCCTTCCGTTTCTCCTGTGCGATCTGAAATGCTATATCAATCGCACGCTTCACCCCGAAACAGAATCCGGCCGTCTTTGCAACAAGAATCTTCATATAAGTAGCTCTATATATAAAAACAATATGGATTTGCGTCTTTAGCCATATTATTTCCTAAGACCCGCTGAAGTGCTTTTTTTCAGATATTCCAGTATGCTTTCCTTCACCTGCTCAATCGAAAGAACCGACGAATCAATCACAAGCGCATCTGATGAGATGGTAAGGGGAGCGATATCTCTTCCGGCATCCCTTGCATCCCTGTCTATTATACTCTTTTTGGCTTCATCCATACTGATCGTGATCCCTTGTCCCCTGTACTGGAGATAGCGCCGCTTCGCCCGCTCTTCAACCGAGGCATTGAGAAAAATCTTTGTCTGCGCGCCGGGAAACACAACGGTCGTAGTGTCTCTGCCCTCTGCGACAAGATTACCGCGCCGGGCAGCGTCTCTCTGGGCATCGAGAAGGAAGTCCCGAACGACTTTTCTTGCAGAAAATACCGAGGAATAATGGTCGATCTCGGTTGACCTGATGGTATCGGATACATCAACTCCGTTCAGAAACACCTTTCCGTCCTGAAACATGATTCTGTTCTGGCTGAGGACTTCCGCGATCCTCTCATCGCTGTCATCGGAATCCACCATATTCTTTCTCAGTGCGAAAGCCACGGTCCTGTACAGGGCGCCGGTATCAAGATAGCGGTACCCGATCTCCTGCGCAATCAATTTCGCAACTGTGGTCTTCCCTGACCCTGACGGCCCATCAATCGCAATAACGTCTCTCACAAGGTAAGTCTCCTCACAATATCAAAAAACCCGGGGAACGATATATTCACTGATGAGACACCGTGGATCTCTGTCACGCCTTCCGCACTCAGCGCCGCAATACTCAACGCCATCGCAATCCTGTGATCTTCATGGCTTTCAAGTACTGCGCCCTGTAAATCCGCTCTTCCGGTAATGCTGAGTCCGTCAGGAAACTCCTCTGTCTCAACCCCCATTTTTCTGAGTTCTTTGACCATGCTGCTGATCCTGTCGGATTCTTTCACCCGGAGTTCTTCAGCCCCCCTGATGGTCGTTGTCCCCCTGGCCTGTGTTGCTGCAATACAAAGGATGGGGAATTCGTCGATCATCGAAGGGATGTCCTCTTTCGTGATCGTGACAGCGTTCAGGCCGACGCCGTTGCTACAGTGGATATCAGCAACCGGTTCGCCTGAGAGTTCTCTCACATTCTCGATCCTTATTTCCGCTCCCATCCGTTTCAACACGTTCAGGAGACCGGTTCTCGTAGGATTAATCCCTACGTCCTTTATCGTAATATCGGAATCTTCTATTGTCAGGGCGCCGACAATGAAAAACGCGGCGGAGGAGAAATCACCGGGGACATACACATCGCGTGCCTGTAATTCGGCCCCGCCCTGTATGCTCACGGAAAGCCCCTCAACGGTTATCTTTGCACCAAAGGCAGGCAGCATCCGTTCGGTATGGTCCCTCGATTTTGCCGGCTCTATGATTTCTGTACTGCCCTCTGTATAGAGCCCTGCAAGGAGTAACGACGATTTCACCTGGGCGCTGGCAATCGGCATCGGGTATCTTATCGGCTGTAGCTGTCTTCCTTTTACTGCAAGAGGAGGGTATTTGTTGTCTGCGCGGGCTGCAATATCTGCGCCCATCTGCACCAGGGGAGTGATAACCCTTCCCATTGGTCTCGATCTGAGGGACCTGTCACCGGTAAGAACGGAAAAAAAGTGGTTCCCTGCAAGAACGCCGGCCAGTAACCGCATTGTGGTGCCTGAATTACCGCAGTCAATAACATTATGGGGTTCTTTCAGGCCATGGATACCGTTCCCGCAGACAATAACGTCCATGCCTTTATCGTCTATTTCGACGCCCATTTCCCTGAAGGCTTTTATGGTGCTGAGCGGGTCATCGGCCCGCAGGAAGTTTCTGATGACGCTCTTCCCCTGTGCGAGAGAGGAGAAGATTACTGCCCTGTGGGATATGGATTTATCCGGTGTGGGATAAAATTCTCCGTGAAAATGGCTGGCTTTCTTAATCTCAATTCTGTCCAATACCTTCCCTCAGTGTCCGGGCTTTTCTGAATTCCCGTTCGAGGGATTCAGGATCGACAGCCCTGAGATACTGAACTGCTCTGTCCAGATTCTGCCTGAAGATCTCAACAGAGGCGATCACGTTCTCCTTGTTCAGGATGCAGATATCGCGCCACAGCTCCGGATGGCTTGATGCGATCCGCGTTGTATCGAGAAAACCCGTTCCTGAGAATCTGAAATAGGAATTATCGATGTCCGCTACTGTATTCACCATCATATATGCGAGAAGATGCGGTAGGTGACTCACCACAGCATAGATTTTATCATGTTCACCGGGATCGATGAGCAGAGTGACCGAACCGAAGCTCTTCCAGAGGGCCTTGACTGTATCGAGAGTCTTTTTGTCTGTCTTTTCAGAGGGCGTAAGAATGCATTTTGCACCCTCAAAGAGTTCCGCCGATGCCTTATCAATACCTGACTGGTCACCCCCGGCAATGGGATGTCCGCCGACAAAAAATACGCCCTCCGGCATCAGGGAGTCCATGTCGTGAACAAGGCTTCCTTTTACGCTCCCGACATCCGTAACGATTGTGTTTCTCTTCAGTGATCCTCTGATTTTTTTTGTGATATCGAGAAAGCTCCCGACGGGTGTTGCAAATAGAATCAGATCTGAGTCAGCGCATGCTGCGGATCAAAGGTAAAGGCTCCAAGGAGCGTTTCGTCCCGTTCTATCCGTCTGTCGGGACATTACTGAAAGAGTATCTGGC
>JAKLQR010000244.1 GCA_022013235.1 Thermodesulfovibrionales bacterium
CCGGACTCCTTCTTATACACATCATGACAAACTCGCTCAATTCGGCAGGCAGATCAGGTATCAGCAACCGGGGGTCAGGACCATCTTCGTTCAGGTGTTTGTCCATAACCATGGCTATCGTGTCCTCAGGGAACGGTCTTCCTCCGGTTATCATTTCATAGACGAGAATCCCCAGCGAATATATATCGGTACGCGCATCAACGGGTTCGCCCTGTATCTGCTCAGGCGCCATATAATACGCGGTGCCGGGGAGATCAAAATCGACATTGCCGGCAGGACAGGCCAGACCGAAATCAACGATCTTTATCTGTCCGTCGGGCTGGATGAAAATATTCGCGGGTTTAATATCCTGATGGACAATGCCGTGCTTATGGGCATATTCCAGCCCGTTGCAAACCTGAAGCAATATGTCCAGCACAGCCGGAAGAGGCATTTTCGGCATGTTCTCCAGATGCTCTTCAAGAGAATACCCTTCAAGATATTCCATAATAATAAAGAGTGTCCGATACATTTCCTCGATATCATATACTTTCACAATATTGGCATGATTCAGACCTGCGATGGTTTTTGCCTCATTCTGGAACTTCTCCTGAAAATCAGGGTCCATCGCCATGGTATGTTTCATCATTTTAACGGCGACAGGAAAATTCAGGGTTACATGGTTCCCTTTGTAGACAATACTCCATGCGCCTTGGCCCAGTACGTCCCGTATTACATATTTTCCGATCCTTCTTGCAGACGTCATTTTCAGGGATGACAGCCGTTCCGTAATAATTTCAGTGAGGAAATTCCTCAGATCAGGATATTCCCGGGCAAGTTCATCGAACTGTGCACTTGCGAGGCTCCATACTTCCATATCAGTCTCGGCATCGACATGCGAACTCCTCTGTTCACCGGTCAATACCGCCATCTCTCCTACTACATCACCGGCTTTCAGCCGCGCAACAGGGTGCAAGGTATTTTCTTTTTCGATACTCACTATGCAGGACCCTTTTCTGATGATATAGAAGCAGTCTCCTTCATCCCCCTGTGCAATGAGCCTTTCCCCCTTTCTGAATTGTTCGAACTTCAGGCTGTTGAGAAGAGGGACAAGAGATTCACGGGGGACAGCCTGGAAAAGCTTCGTATCGAGAAGGAATTCCAGGTCGGAAGGATAGATCGTCCTCCCTGCCGGGAGACCTTCAGGAGGAGCGGTTTCCAAATCGGGTTTCTCATCACGGTTCTCGATCCCTATGAGGAAATAATCCGGTCTGGACGGATCATGGTTCACCCATACAACCCGGCCGAGAACTGCCATCCACTTTTTTTCGTGATGGTTCCAGATTCTCATGTCGAGTGTCGAACGCTGTCTGAATCTAACCGGCGACTGGAAAAGCAAGCCCTTCCCGCTTATATTCAGAACATTCATATAGAGGGCATGCGGTTTCTTCTTCCCGTCTGAATGTTCCTTCTTTTGACCATCAGAATAGATGATCCCCGTTTTCGGCGGGTCGATAACTTCTCTCGGCCATTGCCTGCGTTCTTGCGGTTTCTTCATAACTCCCCCCGAATAGTCTTTTTCTTTTATATTTTATTGATAGCAGGATTCGAACCGTTCTGTATATGTTACCATCATTTTTTCCCGCTGAAAAGCTTTGCGCATCACTTATTCTTAGCATTGCTCAATTATTTTCGTATGGAATATTTCGACAAGGAATACATTTGGATTCCCGAAATTCTTATCGAGAGATGGATTCAGCAAAAGAGGTTAAAGAGTATTTTTGTCTGCCATGTTAGCTTGATAATTCCCTGCTATCTTGCTACAGGGTTTCCTTGTGTCATTCTCTGGCCTGACCAGAGAATCCAGTCACTTTCCTCTGGATTACCCGATCAAGTCGGGTAATGACATTAACCTTTAGTGCTTGAGATGTTTACAGCTTGCTGTAGGGATATTATTTATTATATATCAGTGCGTTATAAGCAATTTATAATGTTATACATTATACAATGTGCTTCCAAAAAACATACGATTTTTCTTTGGTACATTATAACGGAGGGATATCTTTTCTTTTTATTGTATGCAGGTGGATCTTCTCGTCCTTTTCGATCGTTTCGAACAGGGCCTTCGCTTTCTGATCGATTGTGCTGTTTTCGTCTGTTGCAAGCACAAGACGGAACCGGTTGAACTGCAGGCTGTCCCTCTCGGTTTTTCCCTTTGCTATAAGAAACGGGAGCAGGGACATGAGGGTTTCTTCTTCCTTTATCTCAACGACATAAATCAACAATCTGTTCCCTACATTAATTCTTCCCGCGCGCACATGATCGTCCAGCGGAACTTCCGCCTGTGATTCTATCTGTCTGAACACTTCTTCCGGACACCCACAGCCGAGGGTCTTCTGAACAAAATCCTTTATTGCTTCTTTCCCGTTCACGATATTACAATTATAGCAGATATACCACTGAAATTCAGAACGGTTCATCTTCTTTTTTTTACTTTCACAAGGATATATTTTGTGATACACTTGAAACGATTTGATAAAGGCAGAGACTGAGTCATTAGTTTAAAGTATATCTTATCAAAAAAGGAGGTTTTTTCATGAGATCAAAGAAGAGCAAGAGAATGCAGAAGCTTTCGGTCCTTGCGCTTGCAACGCTCATGCTGATTGCTTTTGCTGCAGGGAATGCATTCGCAACAAACGGATACTTTTCAAACGGGTACAGTCTGGAGAGTAAATCAATGGCCGGCGCCGGTGTTGCTTTGCCGCAGGGGTCCCTCGATGCATCTTCGAATCCCGCATCCATGGTATTCGTAGGAAAACGGATCGATATTGGATTTTCATTTTTCAATCCGAACAGGAAATACACTGTGACAGGTAATCCGTCCCCGCCTCCCGCCTTCGGGTTGACACCAGGCAGTCAGGACAGTGATTCAAAATGGTTTATCATTCCCTCATTCGGGTTTAACCGGATGATCGACGACAAAAGTTCAGTAGGCGTATCCATCTACGGAAACGGAGGGATGAATACCAATTACGATACAAGCACCTTTTATGGTTCATCCCCCACCGGCGTCGATCTTATACAACTCTTTATCGCGCCAACATATGCCAGAAAAATTGCTGCAAAGCATGCCTTTGGCATTACCCCTATTTTTGCGTATCAGAGTTTTGAAGCAAAAGGCTTGCAGGCATTCTCCGACTTTTCAAGCAGGCCCGACAAACTCACCAACAACGACCATGACAGTTCGTATGGTTTTGGACTGAAAGTCGGCTATCTCGGTGAAATTCTCCCCAACTTAAACATCGGAGCTTCTGTACAGACAAAAATTCTCATGACAAAGTTCAACAGCTATAAGGGGCTTTTCGCTGAACAGGGAGATTTCGACATACCCGCTACAACAACTGTCGGCCTCGCATATAAAGTAACACCCGATTTGACGGTAGCTCTCGATTGGCAGAAAATATATTACAGCGGTGTCAATGCAATCAATAATCCGTTCCTGCCCAACATCATGATCAGCCAGCTCGGAAATGACAACGGAGCAGGTTTTGGCTGGGAAGATATTAATGTCATCAAGGTCGGCGTCCAGTGGGAAAGCAGCAAGGAATGGACATGGAGAGCCGGGTATTCTTACGGTGAACAGCCGATCCCGGATAGTGAAGTTTTGTTCAATATCCTTGCTCCCGGAGTCATTAAGCACCATGCAACTGTCGGACTGACAAAGACCATGGGGAACAACGAACTGAAATTCGCTCTCATGCATGCGTTCAATGAGAAGGTCAAAGGACCAAATGCATTTGATCCGGCACAACAGATTGAGCTCAAAATGAACCAGTGGGAGATTTCCGCAGGGTACACCTGGAAATTCTAAAGTTTTTTCAAAAATACAAGGGCGGAGGAGAGCTGTTTCCTGCTCCCCTCCGCCCTTCTCTTTTTCTTTTAGAAGAGTCGCATACTCTTCATACTATCTATCAGTTGTTTATGCGGGTTAAGCTTTTCATTTTTACGTATACAGAACGAGTTTGCAGTCCTTTGCGTGTTTGAGAAAATCTTCTGCGGCCTGTATAACGACTCCATCAATAAAATCTTTTTGAGTGAAGCCCATCATATCAACGGTCATCTTGCAGGCTATGAACTTTACCCCTTCAAGCTTGGCCATTTCCTGGAGGTCGGGAAGAGTAGGAATACGCGCCTTTTCTATTTTTCCCTTCATCATCCATGTGGCAATAGCCGACATACCGGGTATTGCACCCATAAATCCGGGAGGCTGAAATTTGGCTTTCTCTGCCCATCCTTTCCGGAGGACATTAAGACCCATGAATGTATAAAAGACTGTTGCATCCATCCCCAGCCTCCTCGCATTAATCCCCAGAACCAGACCGGGGTAAGCGCCGTCGAGGGTATCCTTTGAGGTTATGAATGCTGCTGAATCTTTTCGCACTTTCTCTTGAGCCATTTCTTTCTCCTTTCTTTCTCTTTGTGAATAAAGCGTTTTTTTTAATATTATAGTAACTTTCCGAACAAAAAATTCATCTTATTCCTTTACACAGGGTATTTCATGAAAAAAATACTGTATTTACCGGTCTATTGCAGTATGAGTTCCCGAACCGGCTGTCTGAGAAGGGAAAATGGCTTAAGGGAATGCAGTAGACCATAAAAAGACAATTTATTGAGGAAGTTGCATGTGTCTCTCTGTTCATTAGAGACAGTCTAGGTTCGCTCAGTTATTCCGGGATATAGGGTCTTAAAAACCTCGGACAATAGTAAAGTTTGCATCACTCGTATCATTGTATGATGGATTCGACGTACTTGTTATCTTGATCCTGTAATCCGATCCCGGAGTTATCGTATAGGGAACAAACCAAAAATATGACCCCGTATTTGTTAGCCTTCCGGATGAGAGAACTCGATTCAGCACCCCTGATTTATAGAGCTCAATTCTTACGGTTGATCCCGGGTTACCTGAGTAAGTCCATCTTATTGCCTGATAGGAGAATAATGACCACCGCTCGCCACCATTCGGCGTAGTGACCGTGATTGTCGCGAATTGCCCGGGATCAGAAACGGTGATATACCCTGTTTTCGTTTCCGTATCAGACCCGTTGGCATTGGTAACAGTGAGTGAGACGGTATACGTGCCTGCTGCGTTATACTCATGCGATGGGTTTTGCAGGTTCGATGCCCCACCGTCTCCAAAATCCCAGAGCCAAACCGTTGGACTTCCGGTTGAGATGTCGGTGAAATTTACATTCACCGGCGCGGTGCCGGAGGCCGGACTCCCTGCGAAGTTGGCAACGGGCGGAGTTTGAGTTCCGATAGCGGCAAACAAGTCTATTCTCGGCTTTGCGATTCCATTCCTCCAATCGGTCACAGGAATACCTGTGCCTGTCATTCTTGATACAATCTCATCCGGTGTCGCTTCGGGAAATGCGCCTTCTCCCTTCAGGACAGCAATAGAGCCTGCGATATGCGGAGTTGCCTGGGAAGTGCCTGACATGGCTATGCCGGCTGCAGTAATAACAGAACCCGGTGCGAGCAGAGTGAGGAACGATGCGCTATTGGAAAAACAGGCTACTCTATCCGCAGCTGTTGTCGTGTCATAACATATTGTCCAGTATTTCGATCCGATGTTTGCATCATATACAGCGCCTACTGAAACCGCTGACGGAACACAGGCGGGCGATGATAATCTGTTTACATACCCGTTATTCCCCGATGCAATGGCAGAGAGTATCCCTGCGGCCCTTGCATTTGCTATCGGGTTCGAAAAAATGTCTCCCGGACATGGCTGGGTATATGAACCGCCTCCCAGGCTCAGATTCATGGCTACGACGTTGTAGGAACTTTTATTCGCAATACACCAGTTTATGGCAGATATAATATCGCTGGAATACGCATACCCATTGGAACGAAAAACATCAAGGGCAGCTATTTTCGTACCCGGTGCAACGCCAAGGACAATACCGGCTACATTGGTTCCGTGGCCATTGTTATCAAGACTATAATCATTCGGGGCGAAATCCTGTGCAAAGGATACCTTGCAACCAGCAGGCACGCCCGGTGCTGTACAGTTCCCGAAAGCAGTAAGCGTATAGTCTACGCCTGTGTCAAGGACTGCAACGGTCGTCCCGGTTCCCACAATCATGGAGGAAGCAACCTGAGGCTGGTTCATGAGAGGGAGACTTTGGACCAGAAAATGCGTATATGCCTGGTCTTCATATACCCTTGCTACTTCATTGCGACCAAGCAGCCGGGAGAGGGCAGTGGAAGATATTGCTTTCAGGAATATGAGAGGAAGATGGCTGTAATCCTTTATGATTTCGAATTCCCTTTTTGGAATGGATTTCAGAACCCTCTCTTTAATGCCCTTATATCTTCTTGCCTTTAAATCGAGCATATCCTGCGTATCGTCCATAACCCCGTACAGTCCTCTCATCAGAGAAGTCTCACTCTCTATGGCACTATCGTCGAAAAGTATCAGGATATTCTGTGATTCGCCGGCGCTTATTTTTTTAATTACAGATGCCGGTGCTTTTTCCTGTCCGGCATGCAGAGAATCTGGTGCATATGCTGCAAAAAATATTGCAGCAAGAAAACTGAATAAAACCCTTGCGATCATCTCAACCCTTTCTTTTCATATATAAACATTGCTCATCTTTTTATTATGCCATAATGTGATGGTACATCTCATGATAAAGTGCGTGTTTTTACCCATGATAAATTCCGGATATACTGAAGAGAGAGATGAGAAATATCTTACAGAGGATATTTGTGTTATCGTTTAGAAACCTTTTGTTTCTTCACATGGCCCGGATTTTCGTCCTGCATCAGCAGGTCAATCAACTCTTTATGAATCTGAGGTATCCCTGCCCTGCATAATGCACAGGTGGCACCCTGTAATGTTTCATTTCCGCATACTAAACATTTGGTCGGTTTCATTTTCGCCATATTCCCCCCTAAAGGAATCTTAAATTCTTATTTTTTATATATTTTACATGGTTAAATAATAAAAGGTCAATTGATAATATATATAGACAATTGATATATATATTCATTGCTTATGGTGGACTTTGCCGGAGATACTGCTGAATTGTTCCTGATACCGCGATTGACAGCAATGTTTTCTTTCATGCACATTATTTGTAGAATAAACTTAACATTAATTAAGGCACTATGAAGAAAAAAGAAGAATTTGAAAAGCTGATAGACTCGGTTTTAAACAGATTTACCCAGGCAAAAGATCTCAGGGGCAGAGTGTATATTGATGCCGAAGAGATACTGAGAATATTCATCAATTTAAATCAAAGGATCGAGGAGCAGAGAGAACATATCGATGAGTTGTCAAAAAAGCTTAAAGGCTCCGATAAAAATCTGAACCTGTTAATCAAAGAACTGGTCCGGTCGGAATATATCAAGGTAGGGGAGAAGAGAAATTATCTGCGAAGGAACATCCATAGTGTAGAGGCAATTATCGCTTTGTTGCAGAAAAATAACATTCTGAATAAAAAGGACCTGATCCGTGAATTAAAAAAGAGCAGAGACACAGAAAAGAAAAGGAGCAAGGCCTGATTCATTCCCCCTGTTTTTCTGCATACCTGACACAAAAAAATCGTGTTTTCAAGAATAGCATCCGCCAATTAATCTTGAAAGACCTGCATCCTTGTGGTAATATAGCAAACCGGCCCTCCCAACCAGGAGGGTTTATTTATCATTACTCAAACCTCGGCATGAGAGTTGAGGACTGTCTGCAGCTTCTGATCAATCAAGGTGTGAAGAGAGAGCGGATGGAAGAGACCCTTCAAAAGATACTGGAAGATTACAGAAAAAATGAAGGGAATATCGTGACCATCCTCCAGGACATCGAAAAAGCCTTCGGATATATCCCTGAAGAGGCAGCAACCTGGTTCTCGAAGAAACTCGATATCCCGGCAAGCCGTTTCTTCGGCGTTACCACATTCTATTCGCAGTTTCACCTCAGACCGCGGGGCAAGAATATCATCACTGTCTGCCGCGGCACAGCCTGCCATGTGAAAGGTTCCGAGCGTCTGATCAACAGACTGCTCATTGAACTCGATATCCCTGACAATGATGACACCACATCCGACCAGAAATTTACCGTCGAAAAAGTAAACTGTATCGGCGCCTGCGGAATTGCACCCGTTGCCGTTGTCAACCATGAAGTGCACGGGAAGGTGTCCCTTGACAAGATGATGAAGGAAGTCAGGAAGCTTAAAAAGTCTAATGGATAAAGAGATCGTCATTAAAGTCTGCACCGGTACCGGAGGAGTCGCATCAGGCGGTGAAAAGGTCCTCTCGGCGTTTCAGAATGCAATTTCAGCAACGGATATCGAAGCCACCTTTCATGAAAGATGTACCGCAAAAAAAGTCGGCTGCCGCGGTTTCTGCTCAAAAGACGTTCTCGTTGACATTCTTATCAATGGTGAAAAAACAACATATAAACATGTCAAAGCCGATATGGTACCGCGCATTTTTGACGAACATATTGTGAAAGGAAACCCTGTCGCAGAATGGACTGTTGAAGACGACTATTACGCTTTCCATGAGAAACAGCAAAAAGTAGTCTTGTCGCACTGTGGGGAGATAGACCCCGAGGACATCGATGCCTATATCGCAGTCGGCGGTTACGACGCTGCCCGGAAAGCAATCCTTTCCATGAGTCCTACAGAAATTGTGGATGCCATAAAAGAATCAAACCTGCGCGGTCGTGGCGGCGCAGGCTTTCCGACCGGACTTAAATGGGAACTCTGCTGGAGAATTAAATCGGACACAAAGTACGTCGTCTGCAACGGAAACGAGAGTGACCCGGGGGCCTTCATGGATACCTCTTTGATGGAAGGAGATCCCCATTCGATTATTGAAGGAATGATTATCTGCGGCAAGGCAACTGAATCCCATCATGGCTATATTTATACAAAAGCCGAATATTCTCTGTCGGTGAAACGACTCCAGAAGGCTATACTCCAGTGTTACCAGAAGGGATTTCTCGGAAGAAGAATTTTCGGCACTGACTTTGATTTTAATCTGAAAGTATTCCAGGGCGCCGGAGCATTCGTCTGCGGAGAAGCAACCGCATTGATGCGTTCTATTGAAGGAAAGCGCGGCATGCCGCGTGCAAAAATGTGGCGTTCTGCTGAAAAAGGACTGTATGATAAGCCTACTGTTATCAACAATGTCGAGACGTTTGCCAATATCCCGAAGATTCTCATGAAAGGCGCCCGGTGGTATAGAAATCTCGGGACCGAAATGAGTGGTGGAACCAAAGTATTTTCCCTTTCAGGCAAGGTCATGAATACAGGACTTATCGAAGTACCGATGGGAACTACGTTGAGGGAAATTATCTTCAATATAGGCGGCGGCATCGAAGGGGGCAAAGCATTTAAAGGAGTACAGATAGGCGGACCTTCAGGCGGATGCATCCCTGCCGGGCTTCTGAATACAAAAATTGATTATGAAACCCTTGCACAGGCCGGCTCAATTATGGGCTCCGGCGGAATGGTTGTTCTTGACGAAACGGATTGCATGGTGAATACCACAAAGTTCTTTCTCGAAATCACGCAGTCGGAATCATGCGGCAAATGCACCCCCTGCAGAATCGGGACCAAGAGGATGCTCGAAATACTGGACAGAATAACCCGCGGGAAAGGCAGGGACGGAGACATCGAACTGCTTGAGGAACTCGGCCGTTACATCAGGGCAGCTTCCTTATGCGGTCTCGGCATGACGGCGCCGAATCCTGTATTGAGTACTCTCAGATATTTCCGCCATGAATACGAAGCGCATATCAGGGAGAAAAGGTGCCCTGCCGCGGTATGCAGGGATTTGATTACCTATACGATCAGCAAAAAAATCTGCAAGGGATGCGGAGCATGCAAGAAGGTATGCCCTGCAGACGCAATTCGCGGCACAAGGAAAACCCCGCATAAAATCGATCAGTCACTCTGTGTAAAATGCGGGACCTGTTTTGATGCATGCAAGTTCAAGTCTATAATGAAGGTATGAAACAGTTACACGTTAAAAATTGAAAGTTAGGGATTAAGAATGGTAACGCTGAAAATAGACGGGCAGAAAGTCACGGTCAGGAAGTTATCAACAATTCTTGACGCAGCACGTAAGCTCGACATCCCCATACCCACACTTTGTCACCACCCTGCCCTTTCTCCTTTCGGCGGATGCAGGCTCTGCCTCGTTGAAATTAAGGGAAGTCCAAAACCGGTCACTTCCTGTACTACATTCGCCCGGGACGGGATGGAAGTGAAAACAACCAGCCCCCAACTGGAAAACATGCGAAAAATGACGCTGGAGCTGCTCCTCTCTGACCATCCAACAGACTGCATGGTCTGTGAAAGGGCTGGAGACTGCAAGCTCCAGGAACTCGCTTACTTTTATGGAATAAAAGAAAACCGTTTCATCGGAGAGAGAAGGACTTACGATAAGAAAGACGGCAACCCGTTTATCGAAAGAGACATGGAGAAATGCATCCTCTGCGGCCAATGCGTGAGGATCTGCGATGAAATACAGGGTGTCGGCGCGATTGATTTTGCATACAGAGGATTGAAGACAAAAATCTGCCCTCCCTTTGATAAAGACCTGAATTGTGAATTCTGCGGCCAGTGTGTCGCAGTCTGTCCTACAGGGGCTCTCACAGGGAAAATGTGGAAGCAGAAAGGCAGGCAGAATTTTACGAAAATTGATACCATCTGTCCATACTGCGGCTGTGGATGCAATATAACCCTTCACGTCAGACGGAACGAAGTAATGCGGGTGTCTTCAAAACCTGAGACAATCAACGAAGGATGGCTCTGTCCGAAAGGGAGATTCGGTTATCAGTTCATCAGCAGTCCCGACAGACTGACAAAGCCGCTGATACGAATAGCGCCCAAAGAATATTCAGCATCCTACACTCGGAATATACCCCCCCATCCCCCCCTTGCCAAGGGGGGGCTCAGGGGGGGTAGTGATATTTTCCGTGAGGTCTCCTGGGACGAAGCCCTCGATTATATTGCAGGGCGGCTTAAGGATATCAGAGAGAAATCAGGACCGGATGCAATCGGCGGACTTGCCTCCGCCCGCTGTACGAACGAAGAGAATTATTTGTTCCAGAAGTTCATGAGGGCTGTTATCGGTACAAACAATGTCGACCATTGCGCCCGTTATTGACACAGCGCTTCAGTGGCCGGTCTGGCCGCGGTATTCGGTTCAGGCGCCATGACAAATTCTTTGCCTGAAGTCGAGAACCACGACGTCATTTTTGTCATCGGTTCGAACACAACAGAGACACACCCGATCATCGGGCTTAAAATGAAAAATGCTGTAAGAAAAGGCGCGGAGCTCATTATCGCCGACCCCCGCAGAATAGATCTCGTCAGATTTTCCCATCTCTGGCTGCAGCACAGACCGGGGACCGATGTTGCGCTCCTCAATTCCATCATGCATGTCATCATGAAAGAGGACATGATAGACAAAAAATTCATCGAATCCCGTACCGAGGGATTCAAATCTTTCAAGGACTCTCTTGAAGAATATACACCGGAATACGGCGAGCGGATAACCGGTGTTCCGAAACAGGATATCATCAGGGCAGGTCATTTTTACGGGAATGCGGTGCGTCCCGGGATTTATTACACCATGGGAATTACCCAGCACACCCATGGTACGGAAAACGTATATGCAATCGCAAATCTGGCTCTCATGACCGGCAATCTTGGACGCGAAAGTACAGGGGTCAATCCCCTCAGGGGACAGAATAATGTGCAAGGCGCAACAGACATGGGCTGCATACCGAACTTCTATCCCGGGTACCAGCCCGTAACAGCTTCCGGTGTCAGATCAAAGTTCCAGATGGCATGGAAAGTAAAACTTTCGTCTGCAAAAGGGCTGACTGCCACAGAGATGATCGAGGCGGCTCACGATGGTAATACTCTCAAGGCTATGTATATCATGGGAGAGAATCCTGTTCTGAGCGACCCTAACATGAAGCATACCATCAAGGCTTTGGCAAACCTCGATTTCCTTGTCGTCCAGGACATATTTCTGACGGAAACAGCGCAGATGGCCGACGTAGTGCTCCCGGCAGTCTGTTTCGCTGAAAAAGACGGCACGTTCACCAATACATCCCGCCGGGTACAGCGGGTGAGAAAAGCGGTACAGCCGCCGGGAGAAGCCCGGGAAGATTCTCATATCATTATGGAACTTGCGAAAAGGTCCGGATACAATATGGACTACAACCTTATCGAAGAGGTCTTCGAGGAGTCAAAAAAACTCTGGCCTGCACTGGCAGGGATAACCTACAAAAGGATTGCAAAAACAGGCCTGCAGTGGCCCTGCCCTACACAGGATCATCCCGGCACCCCTTATCTTTTCAAAGGCGGGTTTCCCCGGGGCAAGGCTGCGTTTACCGTTGTAGCATACAGGCCGTCAGAGGAACTTCCGGACGCTGAATATCCTTTTTTGCTCTCGACAGGGAGACAACTTTTCCAGTATCATACAGGATCAATGACCAGAAGAAACGACGCCATAAATGCAGTTTCTCCTGCTGCATATATCGAGATACATCCCAAGGACGCAGCAGTTCTTGGGATCAAGGATAGAGAAATGGTCTGCGTAACATCAAGGAGGGGCTCGATAGATATTCAGGCCTGGGTCACGGAGCGTCCTTTATCAGGGACCGTATTCATTCCTTTCCATTTCCGGGAAGCTGCAGCAAATATGCTTACAAATAATGCATGCGATCCGATCGCAAAAATACCGGAATTCAAGGTCTGTGCGGTAAGAATTAACCGGACAGTGGAATCAGAGGAAAACGTTAACAAGGGGTGAGTTTTACTCAGCCTTAGATGCAGAGGAGGATGTCATCATGGTTAAACCAGAGTTATTGAAGCAACAGGTTTTGCTGCAGGATATTGATAAGGCCGGCCTCGCGAAAATGGCAAAAATCATGCAGCAGTTCACCGTGAAAAAAGGGGAACCGCTTTTCAAGGAATCCGACCAGACACAGGGATTTTGGCTCATCGTCTCCGGCAAGATAGAGATTTCAAGGGTGACCGCCGATGGCTGGAGGCAGACACTTGTTGTTCTGCCCGCAGGTCATTTCTTCGGAGAACTTTCTATCCTTGAAAACAGGAAACATGTAGCGTCTGCGGTCGCGCTTGATGATACGGAACTCCTTCTCATCCCGAAAGAAGAATTCGAAAAATTGATGAATGAAGACTGTGCGCTTGCGCTGATCATTGTCAAAAAGATCGCCATCGTCATGAGCAAGAACCTGAGAAGGATGAACGATAAGTTCCTGAGCGCGCTCATAAGCTATTAAATTCAGAGAAAAGAAATCGGGAGACAGAGTGTGGACCATCAAGCACCGGCTGTCTCCTTAATTTTCTTTAGTCGCTGCAATATTCCACAAAAGGAGGGTTTATATCATGCCGCTTGATCCAACCAAACATGCAGACTGGGAGATTGCGGAGGCTGCCGAAACCCACATGAAGACAGTCTACCAGCTAGGCGAGCAGTTGGGACTGGAAAAGCACGAACTCCTTCCACACGGGCATTATATCGCAAAGCTCGATTTCAAGAACATCCTGAACCGCTTAGCAGGGAAACCAGATGGGAAGTACATTAATGTAACCGCCATCACCCCGACTCCCCTCGGAGAGGGCAAATCCACAACAACGATGGGACTTACCCAGGGTCTCGGAAAGCGGGGCAAGAACGTCATCGCCGCCATTCGTCAGCCTTCCGGCGGACCCACAATGAACATCAAAGGTTCTGCCGCAGGAGGAGGGCTCTCACAGTGCATCCCGTTGACACCGTTTTCCCTCGGCCTGACTGGAGACATCAATGCCATTATGAACGCTCACAACCTCGCTATGGTGGCGCTTACCTCAAGGATGCAGCACGAATTCAATTACACAGACGAACAACTTACGAAACGAAAACTGAAGAGGTTGAATATCGACCCCCGCAATGTCGAGATGAAATGGATCATCGATTTCTGCGCACAGTCGCTACGGGATATCATCCTCGGGATCGGCGGCAAAATAGACGGCTTCATGATGCAGTCAGGCTTTGCCATAGCAGTGTCTTCAGAGATCATGGCTATCCTTGCAGTAGCAAAAGACCTGAAAGACATGCGTGAGCGCATGGGACGGATCGTCGTAGCCTATGATAAGGGCGGCAATCCGGTAACTACGGAGGACCTCGAAGTTGCCGGCGCCATGACCGCATGGATGGTCGAGGCGCTGAATCCTAACCTCATGCAGACTATCGAAGGGCAGCCTGTCCTTGTCCATGCAGGACCGTTTGCGAACATCGCAATCGGTCAGTCTTCTATCATTGCCGACAGAATCGGCCTGAAACTCGGCGATTATCATATTACCGAATCAGGGTTCGGAGCCGACATCGGGTTCGAGAAATTCTGGAACCTCAAATGCAGGTTCTCGGGGCTGAAACCCAATGCATCGGTTATTGTATCCACTATACGTGCGCTGAAATGCCACGGCGGCGCTCCAATCCCTGTACCGGGGAAACCCATGCCTGCAGAATATAAAGGTGAGAATGTCGCCTGGGTCGAAAAAGGCTGCGAGAACCTTGTCCATCATGTGCATACCGTCAAGAAGGCCGGCATCAATCCTGTCGTCTGTATTAATGCGTTTTTCACGGATACAGAAAATGAGATTAAGGCGGTAAGAAAACTGGCAGAGGCTGCCGGCGCCCGGGTTGCGTTATCGAAACACTGGCAGTTCGGAGGCGAAGGGGCCCTCGAACTTGCAGATGCGGTTGTAGACGCATGCAACGAACCGAATGATTTCAAATTCCTCTATGAGCTTTCGATGCCTCTCCGTCAGCGGATAGACATAATAGCAAAAGAGGTATATGGCGCAGACGGCGTTGAATATTCACCGGAAGCGCTTGCAAAAGCAAAAAGAATGGAAGCGGACCCTGACATAACACAGCTCGGCACCTGCATGGTGAAAACTCATCTCAGTCTCTCCGACAATCCAAACATTAAGGGTGTTCCAAAAGGGTGGAAGCTCATCATCCGTGATATCCTCACCTATAAGGGAGCAGGGTTTGTCGTTCCGGTTGCCGGCGCCATCAAACTGATGCCGGGCACTGCCTCTGATCCGGCATACAGAAGAATTGATGTAGATGTTGAAGCTGGAAAGGTTAAAGGTCTGTTTTAATTATATTTTATAGTCAATTATAATTCAAGCCCAACCCTGTATCATACCCACAGGGTTGGGCTTTCGAACACGCTGAAACCGTCATTGCTTTTTATAAATATTGAATATGAAAAAAGTCGGATTTCTCTATGACGACATCTTCCTGAAGCATGAAATGCCTCCGGGACATCCTGAGTCTTCGCAGAGGCTCCTGCACATTCTCGATACACTGAAAAAATCCGACCTGTGGGACAACCTTATTCATATCAAACCGCGCAGGGCCGCAGAGGAAGATATCCTCAGGGTGCATACCAAAGTGTATCTTGATCATATAAAGAAATTCACGGGATTCTTCGACGGCGATACCTATGTTTCGCCCCACTCTTTTGAGGCTGCAATGTATGCAGCAGGTGCGGTAATCGAGGCGATAGACCGTTGTAAAAGCGGCGAACTGGACAGGGCCTTCTGCGCGGTTCGTCCTCCCGGCCATCATGCCGAAGCAGACCGTGCCATGGGTTTCTGTATTTTTAATAACGTGGCAGTCGGCGCCCGGTATGCCCAGGAAATCGGTTACAAGAAGGTGTTCATTATCGACTTCGACGTCCATCACGGCAACGGGACACAGCATATATTCGAGAACGATGATACCGTATTTTATTTCAGCACCCATCAGTATCCCCATTACCCGGGCACCGGCAAAGACTTCGAAATAGGAACCGGGAAAGGCGAGGGATACACATATAATATCCCCATGTCTTTCGGCGCAGGAGACAAAGACTTTTTCTACGCCTACAGGGATATCCTGCCGCAAAAAGTGAGAAGTTTCCGGCCCGATATCATGCTCATCTCCGCCGGTTACGACATTCATGCCCGTGATCCTCTCTCCGGCATCAATATCACCAACGAAGGCATGCGCCATATCATTCGGGGGATTCTCCTGCGTTCGACTGCAACCTACCTTCCGACGCTTCCCTATGTGTTTACCCTTGAAGGCGGCTACGACCTGCAGGCCCTGGGCGAATGCGTATTAAATACGATCAGGGAACTGCTCGAAGAGTAAAGTTCTCTTCAATTGAATTGACAAAAAGAGATTTTATGTTGTATAAAAGTAATTCTTGGGCGGATAGCTCAGCTGGGAGAGCGCAGCCCTTACAAGGCTGATGTCACAGGTTCGATCCCTGTTCCGCCTACCATTAAAAACAGTAAGAAGGTAAAGGCATAGGCACAGCAGAACAGAGCTTCAGGAGTTTTTGTTCTTTGTCTTTTTTTTTCTTTACCTCTTTCCTGTTCACTGTCTCCTTTCTTTTGGGGCGGTAGTTCAGCTGGTTAGAACGCTGGCCTGTCAAGCCAGAGGTCGCGGGTTCAAGTCCCGTCCGCCCCGCCATAACATCTTCATTATAATTCAATGAGTTATGGCGGTTATCCTCTGCTCCCTCTTGGCTCTCAAAGCTCGAAATTGTAACGGTTTTGTAACTGTCCACTTTTCTTTCGAGGCTTTTTGATGTTTCACGGTGCATTTTTTTTGGTTTATATAAGAGGCCTTAGCGGTGGGCGCAATATTTTAACTATTTTTCTTTTTGGAGTTATTTATCTTTATCTTTTCCATATCCGTTCCCTTATACAGATTTTCCTTTTGAGTTCTTCAGGAGAAATAGGTAAGGGATCCTATTTATTGCGTCCCGATGATCAGTCGGCACTATCCCCTGAATATCAAAACATCAATACCCTTCTGCTGATGTCTGCTGCTTCAGTCTTTCTGCTAACCATACCTTTATGAGCGACTGATAAGGCACGTCCCGTTTGTTTGCCTCAATGCGTATAGCTTCAAGGAGCGAGAGCGGCAGCCGTAGAGAAATCGACTGAGTGGAAGGCTTAAGATTCGGAAACCGGACGCGAACCATTTTGCCAGAATCAAAATACTCGGTCGAATCATGAGTCTCCCAAAAGCGCCGCTCCTCTGCCTCAGACTTAAACTTCGGGATTGATTTTACTTTCTTGCTCATATAACTTCCTTTCTTTGGTGTTCATATTTCTGGCGGATATAACCCGGATCCGTGCACCGGCCTGTCTCAATGTGAAAACGATCATCAAACGTCTTCTATTTCCTGTTTCTCCGAGAGCTCGATATCTTTGCTCGGATTCACTGTGACTTTCATCCGGTGTAATAAAGAGCGGTTCATTAAAAAATACCTGTTCGGCTTCCGCCTGGGTAACGCCATGTTTCTCATTCTTCCGGGAATTGCCTTCATCCCAGTCGAACCCCTCAATCTTATCGAGATCAACCATAAAAGTATATTACCATAATATACTATAACAAACCATCAGCTTATCTTCAAGTTTTTTGCAGGCTTACTTTCTGGGAGTTCCTTCCAGCCTTTTTTAAGATAAGCATTTCCGATAAAATTACTGGCC
>JAKLQR010000245.1 GCA_022013235.1 Thermodesulfovibrionales bacterium
CGGAAGGGCTCATCCCGATTTCAAAACAAAGTGCCCGGAGATCGTTCAGAAAGAGTTTCAGGGCTTTTATCTCGTTTTTGATCTCTCCGAGCAATTTTTCGATGGATTCCAGTTTGTAAAGCGAGGGTCGAAATCTCTTTTTCAAAAAGATGGATTTTTCCCTTCAAGACTATTTCTTTTTTCAAGGTCTCCTCCGTTATTCTTATTTCTCTACATAATACCATAAACGGTTATTTTGCCCTGTATTTCATTTGAGTCCTTTTCCTGTGTTTTGCTTTCCGCTTCAATATTTTCTGCAATTCAGTATCAGACTGCCCTGCAAGGTTCTCTATGCGCTTTACCAGTTCCCGGCGCGCAAAAAACCGGTTGATGGACTGACTCCTGTCCTTCATGCATTTGACTTCGATGCCGGTAGGGACATGTTTCAGATAGACACAGGTTGAGGTCTTATTTACGTGCTGACCTCCATGGCCGGATGAACGCACGAACTTCTCTTCGATATCCTTTTCAAGGATACCAAGCGCTTCCATCCGCTCTCTCAGCCAGCTGTTCTTCTCTTCACTGACCGCAAAGGTAAGCATTCCCTGTTCCCTCAATCGTGTGATACATACCGGATAAATCCGGCGTAACTACTAAAATCCTTTCCTGAGTATTATAATTAAAACAATGAAAGACATCATAGAAATACTGCCGAATACTTTTATCCCTCTTTTTGTTGCAATGAATGTGTTTCTCCTTCTCCCCATTTTTGTCTCAATGACTGAAGGGATATCGAAAAACAAAAGGCGGGAGGTTGTCCGTGATTCCATCGTCACCGCGCTGATCGTGAGCATTTTGTTCGTAGCACTGGGAGAGGCCATCTTCAGGATACTGGGCATCACCAGCGATGATTTCAAAATTGCCGGGGGAATTGTGCTCCTGATCTTTGCGGTCCACGACCTTACCCAGCGCATGGAGGGGAGATCCAAGCCGGATTTAAAGGTGGGGGTAGTTCCTATCGGCGTTCCTCTTATAGTCGGCCCCGCAGTGCTTACCAACATCCTTATCCTCGTGGAACATTACGGGATTATCCCTACGGTTATTTCACTCGTGATAAATCTGTTTATCGTCTGGATTTCACTCGTGAATGCAGAGCGGATTATGCATTTTTTCGGGAAGGGCGGAATTACCGGGATAGGGAAAGTGATGGCGCTGCTCCTTGCCGCGATCGCGGTGATGATGATGCGCATCGGGATCGAGAATATCATCCGCCAGAATATATAGAGGGAAAGGAGCAGGGAGTATGCGTATCGGGATTCTGTCAGATACCCATGACAATTTAGTGCCCACACGAAAGGCGATTGAGCTTTTCAACCGCAGTAAGGTGGAGTATGTCATCCATGCGGGAGACTATACGTCACCATTCACCCTGATAGTATTCAAGGAACTCAATTGCCCCTATACCGGGGTTTTCGGGAATAATGACGGTGACAAACTGCTGCTCCAGGAACGGGCAGAGGGGAATCTCCGCAACCAGCCGTACCTTTTTACGCTCAATAACAGAAAAATCGTTGTCATGCATGAACACCAGGTTGTTGAGGCGCTCGCCGACAGCGGTCACTTTGATCTGGTTGTATATGGGCATACCCACAAGCCGGACGTGAGAAAAGTAAGAAAAACTCTGATTATCAATCCCGGAGAGGTAGGCGCATGGCTCTATGGAACTCCGACCGTGGCGTTGGTCGATTTGAATACGATGGAAGGGGAGATTATCGGGCTTTAGTCCCGCTCCCACCCTTGATCAATAAGTTGTACGAGTACCGGCTGATACAGTGTTTTTGATTATTCCAGGCCGAGACCGAGTGATAGTTGCATAGAATATGAATTTGTTCCCGCAGGAATTTCCCTCTTTCACCTGTGCGGGTATTGCCGGAGAAACTCAGCGTTCAGGCGGATCAACTTGTTGCCGAGGATGCTGATCTCTTTGTCTTTCTGCAATTTGTCCATTGCGCGGGTAACTGATTCACGGGTCAGCCCTGTCATATCCGCCATATCCTGATGGGTAAGCTTTACATTCATAAGAATACCCTCTTGAGTTTTCTGGCCGTACTCATGAGAAAGCATCAGCAGGAGCATGGTTATTTTCTGAGAAGCATGCTTCGTATTCAGGATGCGTATTTTTTCCCACGATTCACGGAGACGCGCACAGAGGATGTGGAGTATTTTTTCGAGCACCGGCGCTCTTTGTGAGAGGATGGAGTAGAATGCTTTTTTCGAGATAATCGAGATGAGCGAATCTTCTATTGCCGATACGGTCGCAGGCGTTGTCTTCCCGTCAATCAATGACAACTCGCCGAAGAACTCATCGGCCTGGTGAAGGGCGAGGATTATCTCTTTCCCTTCCTCGGTTGTCTTGTATGCTTTCACTTTTCCGAAAAGAATGATGTACATATATCCACTGGTATCTTCTTCGCGGAGTATGATCTCATTCTTTTTGAATTCCTCGACGACTATATCACCGGATATCTCTTGCAGTTCTTCATCAGTCATCGAGGAAAAAAGGTCTGTACGTCTCAGGAATTCGAGTTTAATATTTTCTGTATTTTGCATGGGAAATATTTCCCCGGCTTTTGCCTGCAAAGGTATTGTAACTGAGAAACAGACCGGTTACTTCATTACCGCGCCGGTTCCTGCTGAAGTGACCATGCGCGCATACCGTGACAGGTAGCCTTTTGTTATTTTCGGTTTTATCGGTTTCCAGGTCTTGAAACGCGCTTTGATCTCCCCTGAGGACAGAAGCAGTTCAATCTTCCTGTGAGAAATGTCTATCCGTATCCTATCTCCATTCCTCACGATGGCGATGGTGCCGCCTTCCATTGCCTCGGGTGAAATGTGTCCGATGCACGGTCCCCGCGTCCCGCCGGAAAACCTTCCGTCTGTGATCAGCGCAACAGATTCGCTCAGTCCCATACCCGCAATCGCGGCAGTCGGAGAGAGCATCTCCCGCATGCCGGGGCCACCCTTTGGACCCTCGTACCTGATCACGACAACGTCTCCCGGTTTAATCTTTCCGTTCAGAATTGCTTTCATGCCCTCTTCTTCGGAATTGAAAACCCTTGCCCTGCCTTCAAATTTCATCATGGCGCTGCTCACTGCAGACTGTTTCACCACGGCGCCGTCCGGGGCAAGATTGCCGCGTAGTATCGCAATCCCCCCTTCTTTGTGATACGGATTATTCAGGGGCCGGATGACATTTTCATCCACGACATCCGCAGCGTCAATGATCTCATAGACCTTTTTCCCGCTGACGGTTATATTGTTATGCAGATTCTTCTTCAGTCTCTTCATCACGGCCGGAATACCGCCTGCCCAGTCAAGGTCTTCAAGATAGTGTTCGCCTCCCGGGAGCATGTTTGCCATATGGGGGGTTTTCTTGCTGAGAATATCAAATGTTTCGAGTTGCAGGTCTACCCCTGCATCGTGGGCAATTGCCGGGATATGGAGGACCGTATTTGTTGAACCTCCAAGCGCGAGATCAACCATGATCGCATTCTCGAAGGATTTTTTTGTCATAATCATCCGGGGTGTGATGTTTTGCGTTATCAGTTCAACGATTCGCCGGCCGCTTTCGAACGCAATCCTCCGCTTATCTGCAGAAATTGCGAGCGCGGTCGCACAGCGGGGGAGACTCATCCCGATCGCCTCGGTAACGCATGCCATGGTATTTGCAGTATACATCCCCTGACAGGAACCGGCTCCCGGACAGGCGCACAGTTCGAGCGATTTCAGTTCGTCTTCCTTGATCAGGCCCTGTTTGTATTTTCCGATCGCTTCAAAGGTATCGTTTACGAGTGATAACCGTTTTCCTTTCAGGCGGCCGGAAAGCATGGGCCCTGCGGTAACGACAATCGACGGGATATCCAGCCGGGCAGCAGCCATGAGCATGCCGGGGGTAATCTTGTCACAGTTGGTGAGCAGCACAAGACCGTCAAACTGATGGGCCTGCGTGATGGATTCGACCATATCCGCAATCAATTCACGGGAGGGAAGGGAATAATGCATGCCTGTGTGACCCATCGCAATCCCGTCACATATGCCCGGTATCCCGAAAAAGAAGGGATACCCGCCGGCCGTATGGATGCCCTTTTCGATAAACCGTTCAAGGTCGCGCATGCCGATATGTCCCGGAATGATGTCTGTAAAACTGGTTGCAACACCGATGAAGGGTTTCTGCATTTCGCTTTGACAGATGCCGGTGGCATAAAGAAGTGCCCTGTGGGGTACACGCTCAAGTCCTTTTTTAATAATATCGCTTCTCATACACATACTCCTCCCTGATAGTGTTGATAGGAAATAGCCGCTGATTCATGAGAAACCGGGGAATACGAATATAAGGGGAACCTCTTTGAGAGGAGCGTTGACAGGCAGAGCTTTTGCTGTAAGCTCATGCCCCCCCGGTTTTTACTCTTAATTTGTTACATTCGTTTTTTTGTATTCGCTTACGAGTTCCGCCATTCTGTCTTTCCTGAGGAGTTTCAGTTTCTGTATCCTTTTCCTCTCAAGTTCTTCTTCAGGAGAGAGATAGCGCTTTGTATCCATTTCTGCAAGTTGTGTGTCAAGATCTCTGTGCTCTTCGCTCAGTTTTCTGAATTCTTCATTCTCTTTTTTTAGGGCTTCCACGATCTCGTTTTCCTTCAAATTATCCTCCTTATTTATGAAGATTCCTGCACCTTAACCCGGAAAACACAACCTGACTTCTTTCTCTGCTAACGGTTTTCTTCCCTGATCCTCATTGCCAGCGCAAAAGAATTTTCAATACAGTCATTTACCCCGATGCCGCGATAGGCATTCCCGGTTATATACATACCCTTAAATTTTTTCATAATTTCATCTATTCTTTCAAGTCTTTTTTCGTGTCCGGGTGTGTATTGAGGTATCCCTTTTTCATGGGTATACACCTGTCCAAAGTCGGGCTGGACATCTATCCCCATAATATCCTTCAGTTCTCCCGTAACGAGATCGATCAGCTTGTCTCTTCCCATCAACGCAAGGTCGGACATCCTTGCCCCTCCGAGCATAGTCCTGAGCAGTACAAAGCCTTCAGGGGCCCTGTTTGGAAAGATGCTCGAATCCCAGAGTGTCCCGAGTATCTTTCTCCCTTCACGGTACGGAACAAGAAACCCGAACCCGTCCAGGGGGCGCCTGATCCTGGTTCGTTTATAACCAAGACACACTACTGAAACAGCCGGGTAAGATATTTCGCCGAGAACAGAGGAGAGGGTTTTATCCAATGGTTTGACCATCCCCATCGCTTCATGGGCCGGTGAAGCAATGATTACGGCATCCGCATCGAAGGACTTGCCATCGGCACAGTGGACCGTAAACCCGTTGTTCACCTTGTCGACAGAGACCACCTTTGCGGCGGTCTTCAATGCATCACCGAGAAACGCGGTAAGCGCTTGTATCATCGACTCCATGCCGTCATAAAACGAAGTGAGGACGCCGCCCGGCCCGGCCCCGATTTTTTTGCCGGTTTTTTTCGCCTCTTTCTGCATTTTCAGCATGCCCTTTATCAGGCTGCCGTATTTCTGTTCGAGATTATATACCTTCAGGAAACAGCTCTTCAGGCTCATAGCATTTGGGTCCCCTGCATATATGCCGGAAGCCATCGGGTCAATGAGCTTCTCATATGCTTCCTGGCCGAGTCTCCGTCTGGCAAATTCAGCAAGCGTCTCTTCCTCTCCGGTGCCCTTTGCCACGAACATCACTCCGAGAATCCTCAGACGTCCGGAGAGGCTCAGGAGATTGGACGTGAAGAACGCAACAGGTGATTCGGGCAAACGGTGGAGGATGTTATCTGAAAAAATGAATCTTTTCCTCGCGTTCTCACTGCTTCGCAGGGGAGAGAGTAAGAGTTTTTCGGCAAGTTCGAGCGTTCTCGTCCGATTATCCAGAAAGCCGTTTACCCCCCCCTCACAAAGGAACCCTTCGACTTTGTCAGTCCATATCTTGCCGCCTGCTTTTTTTTCGGATTCGAGGACGGTAATATCGAACGAAGGATCTTGTTCGCGTAAGAAATATGCCAGAGAAAGGCCGGAGATTCCACCACCAATGATTATCAGTCTCATATTCTTTTTTAAATTGTAGCACAATTTAATTCAGATTTCCCAAGGATATACTCTTATATGTAACTGATTTAATAATAAGGCCAAAATGCATATTGACAGGATAAAACAGTTATGGTAAGTTAAAAATTTAGCAATAGCTTAATATAGTTATGATGCATATAGGACAAGATTGATTTATTCAGAGAAAGGTTATTGTCCCCAATATGAAAAGACAATTATTCCAGAAGACTGAAAGAGTTCTTAGCAATCATGTCTATCTCTTTAGTATTACAACAGTTTCTGTATTTTTGGCATATGCCATTGTTAATTTTATTTTATCAATTCTTCCGACTTTCCCTGTACGTGGAAAATATTTTGTCGAGGCATCGTTAATTACTACGATAACATTTCCGGCGCTTTATTTTCTTATATTCAGACCGTTACGCTCGTGCATTGCCGAACATAATATGACTGTGGAGTTGTTGACAAATAGTGAGGAGAAGTACAGGTCTTTAGTTGAATCTACTGAAGATTCTATATATGTAATAGATAGGAACCACAAATACCTCTACATGAACAAAAAACACATATCAGAGTTAGGCTTGTCAGAAAACCAAATTGAAAGTGCACTATACAGCGACTTTCATTCGCAGGAAGAAACAAAGGAATTTATTGAAAAAACAGATAAGGTATTTGAGACAGGCGAATCCGTTCAACATAGATTTGCAAGTCAAAAGTCTGGCAAGCATTTCATCCAAACGTTAAGTCCTATAAAGAGATCAGACGGAATAATTATCGGTTTGACCGTTGTTTCAAAAGACATTACGGAACTGAAGAGTATTGAGGAGAAACTGTACGCTTTGTCACTGACCGATGAACTTACAGGTATTTACAACCGACGGGGATTTTTTACGTTAGGTGAGCAGCAATTAAAGCTGTCAAGACGAATGAAGACGGGAATATACCTGCTTTATGCAGACGTGGATAAATTAAAGGATATTAATGATACCTTCGGGCACAAAGAAGGAGATTCCGTTTTAATCGATGCAGCCAATATCCTTAAAAAAACCTTTCGAGAGTCCGATATTATTGCCCGCATTAGCGGCGATGAGTTTGTGGTTATCCCTATAGGAGCTAATGGAAACCATATCGATTTAATTATTAGTCGTTTACAAAAAAGCATAGATCTATACAATGAGGAACGGAAACGCCATTACAATCTATCAATGAGTGTGGGAATGGCATACTACAATCCAGAACGTCATTGCTCTCTTGATGCACTGCTTGAACAGGCAGATAAATTAATGTACGAACGGAAACGAGAAAGAAAGGGCACACTTTCGAATAATGGACCATGCATTGTCAGAGCAGTAGGATAAGAAAAATGTATTGTCATGAGATAAGCATAGCGATATCTTTTTATGGTTGAAATGTGCTCAAGAGATAAAAGATATTTCAAAAGATACCAGAAGAGTTCTGATTTTAATGTGAAGTTCAACAACAAATTTGTTAAGGCAAAGATGATCGATTATTCTTTTTCAGGACTTGGCGCATTGATTCAAGATGCGGTAGAGATAAGAGATAGGGATATTATAGACCTTGCTGTCAGAGAACCTGAGCTGCAGACAAGAGGAGAAGTGATATGGGTAAAGAGTGATAAATCAGGAATGAGAATTGGCATAAGGTATATCGGAGAGGTGGGAGGATTTATTAAAGACTTTAGCATTGCCGATACAGTAATCGGGCTGCAAAGGGGTCAAAAAACCGGCATATTGAAAGTAGAAAGCGGTGACACCGTCAAAAAGGTTTATATCAAAAATGGAGACATGATATTTTCTGCCTCGAATCAGAGAGAAGATCGACTCGGAGAGTTCCTTCTTAGGGAAGGCAAAATCAACATTGAACAATACAACCATTCTGTTTCGGAGATGGAGAAGACAAAACAGAAGCAAGGCGCAGTGCTTGTCAGGCTTGGGTACCTTAAGCCCCAGGAACTTGTTGCCGCAGTCAGACATCAGGCAGAAGAGATAATTCTGAGTCTTTTTGCCTTATCCAATGAGGGTAGTTTTGCATTTCAAGAGATGCCTCTTCCCTCAGAAGAAGTAATAACATTGAAATTATCGGCAGCGAATCTTATATATTTTGGAATAAAAAGGACAAATAACTTTCACTTCCTTAGGAATGAACTTCCTTCTCCGGAAAGTATCCTTTGTTTTTCCCCGGACCCGCGCGACCTTTTTCAGGATGTAAGATTTGATGATCCAGGCAAAAAGATACTCTCATGCATAGATGGTAAGACACCAATTAAGGAGATTATTTCCATCACGCAGATGGAAAGCGTGGAGGTTCTTAAAACCATATATGCCCTGTTGAATGCAAGGTTGATAGAGATCAAGGTTGATAGTGGGCCTGATGTTGATATCCCTGAAAAAATTGCAGAGGAGATAGGCAAGGAAAATATAGAGCAAACCATTACTCCGCAACTCAAGGATGAGATAGAGGACATTCATAAAAGCTATGAAAGTCTTGGATATTATGGTGTCCTTGGAGTAAGAAACTATGCTTCTGTCCATGAAATAAAAAGTGCGTATTATAAAGCTGCGAAAAAATTCCATCCCGATATGCACTTTCACCTTAGTGATGATGCCTTAAAAGGGAAATTGAACGACATCTTTGCATATATATACGATGCATACGCAACGTTATCGAGTCCTCAAAGGAGAAAAGAATATGATAAATTTATAACTATCAAACCTGCCAGGGTAGTATCGAACTCTGATAAGGCAAGGGGGTTATTCGAGGAAGGAAAAATCCAACTCAAGAGAAACAATTTTCCGGATGCGGAACTGCTTTTTGGGCAGGCAATATATTTTGACAGCACAATACCAGAATATTACTATTCTTATGGACTATCTCTCGTGAAACAACATAAGTTTCGTAATGCAGAAAAGGCAATCAACAGAGCGCTTAAATTTGAACCACAGAATGCAGACTATCTTACCGAAATCGGATTCGTGTATCTGGCATTGGGCTTTTCGGCAAAGGCAAATGCTTGTTTTGAAAAAGCGTTAAAAACATCTCCTGATAATGCCCGGGCTTCTGAAGGAATGATAAAAACCAGGTAATTCCTTCTCTTCTTTCCTGTCAGGTTTCTTTTTATTTATGTATAGCGAGAGAGAGAAAGGATTTTCTGTCAGGGGAAAGGAGTACCAGCCCTTTTTGTTCGAGGTCCTGGAGCAGGGCAGAGGCATCCTTATCCAAGATTCCAATCACTTCCGCAACTGTTTCCACATCCTGAATTTTTTCGACGGCGGAAAGGTATAGTGTCTTTTTCCTGCCGCTCAGCATGTGAGTGATGCAATTCCCGTTGCGGCAAGCCGTAATCCTGAGACCGTCCGGTGAATCCTCATAGATCAGATAAGTATTGTGACGGCTTTTACTCTTGATCCCGGCGACTTTTTCCCTCATGATTGTCGAAAGCCTGTATTGTTCTTCATCATTATCGAACTGGTATGGATAAGGATAATTCGAATAGGAAGGCATGGGAAAGTCCTTGAATAACATAGAAAAGAGAGAGTCGGTATGTTTCCTGAGCCCAAAGTTTTCGGGGTCCAGAAAAACCGCACAGTCTGTCGGGAGGTAGAATTCTCCCGGATAAATAAGGATGTTTTCATATACAAGGATAGGTGAAATGAGATCCATCACTCTTATATTTTCGTTCATCTCCTGGGTTGACATGCCCGGGTAACAGGTGAAAAGGTTGAACTGCACTGGAACACCGAGCTCTGCGGCAGCCTTCAGAACCTCCACATTCTTGAGTACGGTCACCCCCTTGTTCATCAGCTGAAGCATCCGGTCGCTGAACGTCTCGATGCCGATCTGGAAATTGGACGCCCATGTGCCGAAATGAAGAATCGCGCTGAGCACATCCCTGTTCATCCGCTCTGCCCTGAATTCAGCGTAATGGAATGTAAGCCCTTTCCCTTCAAGGAATTTCGACACCTCAAGGATTGTTTTCGGATCTTTTAATGCGTCAGAGTCCAGAATAAAAAAGTTCCTGAGGTCAGGTGAAAGGTCCAGATAGTGTCCGATTTCATTCTTTATCTTCTCTGCTGATTTCGCCTGGCAGAGGATGTTGTATGATTCGTCCGGACAGAAGGTGCACCGTTTCCACGGACAGCCTCTGCCGAACTCTATCGGCATAATGAGTTCATTCCGGGGGATGGGGAAATCCTGCATCTCATAGGAAGGGAAGGGCAGCCGGTTCAGAGACGTGTTGGGCCTGGACGGGGCTTTCTGAATTGTCCCGTTTTCTCCGCGGAAAACAACATTTACTCTCTCTTTGCTTCCGTCTTCAATATGATCGAGCAAGCTCTCCA
>JAKLQR010000246.1 GCA_022013235.1 Thermodesulfovibrionales bacterium
ATCATTCCCGAGTTTTGTAACAGAGAGCTTTTCATTATAGTATTTACCCACGCCTTTGACCAGGCCGACCATAAAATCAATAAGTCCCCGTTTGGATTTATATTCCATGATCAGGGTTTTATCATTTTTCCATTCATATCCAAATCGGGGCGGGGAAGAATTTTTTAACCCTTGCGGGGTAATTTTATGGACATAATCCATTGTCAACAGGAACTCTCTGGCCGTCTTTTTCCCCTTGTAAAACATAGGGAAAGTTCTCAGGGCAAAGACACTCACCCAATAATCACCGAACGCATCTGCTGCCTGAACAGGCGTAATATTCAAAACCTTACAGACTGAACTGACAACCTTTAAAACAACAGGGTCATCGATATCATCTGTAGGATGGAATTGTGTTTTTTCGTCTAATCCGGCAGATTTGAGCGCTTCTTCCCATTTTGCACTTCCAAATTTTTCTGTCACCAAAGACATAAGGCAGCTGACAATAATACCTTTCATGAGACTCCCTCCTTATTGAGAATAAAGTTACATCTTCCAAATTATCGCAAAATTGATATCAGCACAATTTTATTTACACAAACAGTCCAGGCGCTGTAAATCCAGCCTTATTTGGCACAGATAAGGTTGCCTTTCACTTAGAGTGTTTATGAACTCCTTGATGAATACGGCGGATGCAGAATTTTATGGTTAGTTTATGAATAAGAAAGGGTAAACCGCGTAGCAGCTCTCGGCATGTCTTTTCAGAAGTGAGACTGCATTCTCAATGTAAGACTATTGGGCCTGCAGAGTATGGATGAAAAGCATGAGGGAGCTTTTTGCTGAAGTAAAAGAGTTCATTGTAAAATAAGAACGGCAAAGTTCAGGAGACTGAACTTTGCCTGAATGTGAATGTTAATTGTTGAGACCTGACCCCTTTGGCTAGTTAACCCTCCATACGTGCACTACCGGTTTTGTCTCATCTGCAAAATGCTCTAACACATACAAGAGACCATTATTCCTATCATAAGCAACATCGCCAATCCGAAATTTTCGCTGCGCCCCCGTACCAAGCATTCCTTCCTCTACTCTCGCGGGGTTGTCCAGCAAACAATCGTCAATGTCTATTACCGTATACGGCTGGGGCTCCCATGACTCCACCTCTCCTGATGCCACCCTTGCAAGGTCCGCAGGGTCATAGAGAATGAACTGGGCATCAAACCTTGTGCTCCACCAGCCTCTGTATTCTGAATGACCCTGACAACCGGTTAAGTCCTCAGAAGGACAGGGCGTTCCGTCAGCCAGGCGGCAGAGTGTATATTGGCCAATGAAATCTGTCTCAATACATGGGTATTGCGGTCCTGCCGGATGAGGCCAGCCGTACCAGTACTTCGCTCCTGTCCCTTTCGTCCCCGCAAACAGAACACCCGACTTGCCGGTAGTCGTCGTAATCCAGGTCTCCCCCTTCCCATTCGTCGGGATGCTGATAGCCGTTGAGGGAGCGGTTCACCACATCTTCAGATTCTGTTGATGACACATATCGCAGCAGGACAGTCTCCTGAAGATGTGTGCCGGACGTTGCCGGTGTTCCGCTGTTATCAATCCAGGGGCGGTAGGCAAAGAGCTGCGGACCCTGACCCGACCAACCGCCGTCCCGATAGCGTCCGGTCCCGAGATATCTTCCCTGTGCATGTGCATCTGCCCATGATGCCGGGATCTCAAACATATATCCATTCACGCTGTAGAACGATTGGTCTCCTATATACCACGTCCCCCGGGGATCGGGAGACGACAGGTTCGGGCCGATCCAGGCGTGTGTAGGCGCCTGATCTTCCGGTGATTCATGGAAATGCTGCCCCCAGGCGATGTGTATCCTGGGACCCGTTGCCGGAGTGGAGAGATACTGGATACCGATTCTTGGTATCTCATCATAGGTAGTAAAAAGCCCTTGTGCTGCATCACGAAAATCCTGAATGAAACCAGCAGCATTGAGCATATCCGGATTTTGCGATGCTACCGGCTCAGGGATATTCACCTCTGCGAACTGATTTCCGTTCGGCAGCTCCCCATATGGCATCCGCTCATGCCCTGTGATAAAGAGCGACCCAGGAAACCCGTCGGAAGCTCCGGTTGAATCGCCATCCGGGTTAAAAGTCATGGCGTTCCCCCCGTAGGCAAACGTAGCCGGACGCTCAAACCCGCCTGGGAGCCTGAAGGCTCCGAGATAGTGAAAATCAACCGGTTGAACGAGCTGCGTTACAATTTCAGACTGCGGGGTGAGAGAAAAATCAGCGGTCACCATCGTGTTAGCAGTTACCGCTACTGCCTGACTCTGTGGAGCATAGCCTGATGCTGATGCCAAAACCGTCACAACTCCTACCGGCACACTTTGTAACGTATAATGCCCTTGAACATCGGTTATTGTTTGGAGCGAATTCCCCTGAACCGATACCTCAGCATTTTGTATACCATTCAGGGTCTGCGCATCAGTCACATTTCCCTGAACGCTCCCGAGGGCACAAGAGAAAAACCCTGAGTTACAGTTTTGGATTTGGTGAAACCTTGGACTGTAAATATATCCTTGCCGTAATCTCAGCAGTGACAGCCGGCATGCCCTGCATCAGTGAAGCCTTCACCATCGCTTCATCGAGCACGGCCGAAAGCAATCCCCCGTGCACGATATCTTTATATCCCTGGTGGACCTTGCTGAAAGTGAATTCTGCGCATATCTTTCCATCGAGGAGAGTGAAAAAGAGGCGCAGCCCGTTTTCATTCTCCTCTCCGCATACAAAACAGTACCGGTCATCCTCTAATTGAATATCCATCGTTTCAGAAGAAAGAAAATGAAGCAGAGAGAATACAGAAGCTATTTGTTCATCATCTCAAGGAAATCTTTGTTGGCCTTTGTCCCCGTGAGTTTACCGAGCAGGAACTCCATGCTTTCAACAGTGCTCAATGGAGTAAGGACTTTCCCCAATATCCACATCTTGTTCAACACATCCTTGTCCACCAGCAGCTCTTCTTTTCTTGTCCCGGACGCATTGATGTCTATGCTCGGGAATATCCTCTTGTCGACGAGCTTCCTGTCAAGATGCAATTCCATATTGCCGGTTCCCTTGAATTCCTCGAAAATGACATCGTCCATCCTGCTCCCTGTATCAACAAGCGCCGTCGCGAGGATCGTAAGGCTTCCGCCGGTTTCAATATTCCGGGCAGTCCCGAAAAATCTTTTTGGCTTCTGGAGCGCATTGGAATCAAGACCACCTGAGAGGACTTTCCCGCTTGCAGGGCTCACTGCATTATAGGCCCGGGCGAGTCTCGTGATACTGTCAAGGAGTATGACTACATTCCTTTTGCATTCAACGAGGCGCTTTGCCCGTTCCATAACCATCTCTGATACCTGACAGTGCCTCTGGGGTGGCTCATCAAAAGTTGAACTGATAATCTCAGCCCCGGGAACCTGCCGTTTCCAGTCCGTCACCTCCTCAGGTCTTTCATCGATAAGCAATATAATCAGGTGAATGTCCCTGTGGTTCTTCTTGACCGCTTTGGCGATTGATTGAAGCAGCATCGTTTTCCCCGTTCTGGGCGCAGCGACGATCATGCCTCTCTGTCCCATGCCTATGGGAGTGATCAGATCCATTATCCTGGTGGAGTACTCATGGTGGTCATACTCGAGCTTGATTTTTTCGGTAGGGTAATAAGGGATCAGGTTATCAAAAAGCGCTCTGGTGATATTATCTTCCGGCGATTCATGGTTTATTGCTTCGACTTTGAGCAGTGCAAAATACCGCTCACTCTCCTTCGGAGGCCGTATCTGTCCTGAGACAAGGTCGCCCGTCCTGAGGCTGAACGGTCTGATCTGCGACGGAGAAACGTAGATATCATCAGGCCCGGGCAGGTAACTGTAATCAGGCGAACGTAAAAATCCGAAACCGTCGGGAAGGATTTCGAGTACTCCCTCTGAAAATACATATCCGGTCTTTTCGGTCTGAGCCTGGAGTATTGCAAAAATAAGGTCCTGTTTCCTCATGCCGCTTGCGCCTTCAACATTGAGCTCCCGTGCAACTTCTGTCAGCGTATCGATTGTCTTGTCCTTCAGTTCTGAAATAGAGATATTATTTTCTGCAACCAGACTCTTCTTTGGATTATCCATGATCAAACTCCTATAAGGATCTTTTTCGGTGGTTTTTGTTCTACCCGGAAGGACTTTGCCTGTCCAGGGGGGTTTATAACGTTAATACGTGAAGAATGTGTCTTGAACTTAACATACTAAAACCATCATGAATTTGTCAATACCTGAATTAGGAAAATATGAAATTACAAGGCAGCAGGGTTATTTTGCTTTTTTCTTTTCTTATTTTAGAAATATAATAGAAAGACACGATACGAAAGGGGGAATGATCGGTGGAAGACATGCTTAGAACAGAAGACCTGTGGGTTTCAGTCGGCGACAGACAGGTTCTCAAGGGAGTAAATTTCTCGATGAAATACGGAGAAATCAATGTGCTCTTCGGACCCAACGGCGCCGGGAAAACATCTTTCATGATGACCCTCATGGGATTTCCACGATACAGAGTAGAACAGGGCAAAATATTTTACAAGGGAGAAGACATAACCGCCTATGATATTTATGAACGTGCCAGGCTTGGCCTCGGCGTCTCGTTCCAAAGGCCGCCGACTGTAAAAGGCGTAACGCTCAAAAAAATGATCGAGATAATAAATACCAATGGGGCAGACAGCGCAGGAGTCGATGCAAAAATCGAGAAGCTGAACCTGGGAGGCCATTTAGAAAGAGGCCTGAATGACGGCTTTTCCGGCGGAGAGATGAAGCGTTCCGAACTTCTCCAATTGATGATACAGAGGCCGGACCTTGTGTTGATTGATGAACCGGAATCAGGAGTTGACATCGAGAATATTGCCCTCGTCGGCGAAGCAATCAATACGCTCCTCGGGAAAGATAAGGTGAAAGACCAGACAAGGGGAGCTCTCATCATAACGCATACCGGCTATATTCTTGACTTTGTGAATGCGGACAAAGGCTATATCGTATTTGACGGAAATCTCTTATGTAGAGGGAACCCCAGGGATATTCTCTCAGAGATAAAGAAACATGGCTACAGGAGGTGCGCAGAATGCCGGTAAGGAATGCATACCTTTCAGAAATACAGGCGCTGGCAGATAAGGCCAGAGATAAGAGGGCTTTATATGGGCCTGATCTGGACCTTTCACGCTATACACAGCACATTGAAAGGGGGAAGGTAGAGAGCCTCGAAAGCCTCTCTCATCAGGTCAAGGAGGCTGCGATTCTGTCCGGCATGAACATGAAGGAAGAAAACCGGTCGGGCTCTTTTCTCCAGATCGATCAGTCGGTGGTCTATGAGAGCCTGAACAAAGCATATGAAGGCCAGCTTGAAATGATGAGCACCCCTGCCGCGCTGGACAAATATGACTGGCTTGAGGAGTATTACTGGAAAGCGGTCTCTGCTGATCAGGACAAGTACACTGCCCAGGCCGCCCTGAACATGACTCACGGATATTTCATCCGGGTGTTCGCCCATCAGAAACCGCAGTATCCGGTTCAGTCATGTCTGCTCGTAGCAGAAAACTATGTAAGCCAGAATGTCCATAACGTGATCATCGTTGAGGAAGGGGCAGAGCTTCAGGTCATCACAGGATGTACCCTGTCTAAGAGTGACGCCGAAGGCATACATCTCGGAATCTCGGAGTTCTATGTCAAGAAGGGCGGCAAACTCATGTTCACCATGATCCATAACTGGGCTGACAATTTTCATGTCAGGCCCCGGACAAAGGTTGTCGTTGAAGAGGACGGCGCATTTATCAGCAACTACGTGCTTCTGAAGCCGGTAAAATCGATACAGGCATTTCCTGTCGCGCATTTAAAGGGGGACCGGGCATCTGCCAAATTCAATACGATTGTGTACGGATTAAAAGATTCATACATTGATCTCGGATCGAGGATAATTCTTGAAGGTAAAGATACTCGGGGAGAATCCATTGCCCGGACTATCGCTGCAGACGAGAGCGTTATCTATTCCAGGGGCGATCTCATCGCTGCCACAAGAGGATACTGTCTTGCACATCTCGATTGCCGGGGCATTTTGTTCTCGGAAAAGGCGAAGATATTCGCCATCCCCGAGCTTGCATCCCACGGGTCATTAAAGTCGGAACTCTCCCATGAGGCTTCTATAGGGCCGATATCGGAAGAGCAGGTTGAGTATTTGATGTCAAGAGGCATATCACAGGAAGATGCGGTGTCTGTCATAACCTCCGGATTCCTGAATCTGGATATCCCTTATATACCCGAGTTCCTCGATAAAAACATCAAGGAAGTCATAAAGGCCACGGCTAAAGAAGCGTTATAAGGATGGTTTGAATTTCAGATACTTTTGAGGAAAGACTAACCCCATAGGCTATTCTTCTATATCTGTCGACTCCGGCTTTATATTTATTATCAGGCTGAGAAGGACACAAGGTAACAGTGCGGTCCTTTCCCTGTAAATATCCACCGTCATATAAAGACTCCTGCCAGTAGATGGTGTCTCCATTTGCATTTTTGAATCGTTTTAAGCCTACTCCGGCATTGTCACAAGCATACACAAAAAAGGCAATCATATCCTGTTTGATATTATTCAGGCATTGGATTTTTTTAGCCTCATCTTTTGCCATTTTCAGCGCAGGCATAAGTAAAGCTGCGAGAATCGCAATTATGGCAATAACTACGAGTAACTCTATAAGGGTAAATATTAATATTTTATTCTTCTTCATTAAATAATTCTCCATCTAATAGTTTAGTCTCATAACGTTATACTCATTGA